>JBPCUG010000149.1:0-2673 GCA_051011275.1 Cyclobacteriaceae bacterium
TGGATCAAAATAGCGAATCGCTTGAGCAGCAATTTAAGGCTGACGAACAAGAGCTACAGCATTTCAAATTAGCCTACGATCAGCAAAAAGAGATTACCGGCAAATTGCAGGACGAGGTAAACCAAACGGCCCAAGACTATCGGAGCAAGCAGGATCATGTGTATCAGCTTAACAAGGACATTGAGATCAAAGAGATCCAGATTCAGACATTGCAGCAAGAATTAGAAAAAGCCAGTTCAGATACCTCCGAAAAAACGGCCAGCTTAGCTATGTTTGACAGCAAGGTAGAAGATGTCTCTTTGGAGTTAAATAATCAGAAAAGCCAACTACAAAAGCTGAAAGACTTTGAGAGCAATTTGCATCAAAGTATTGAAATCGCCGAGGGAAATATTGAGGTGGTAAGGGAGCAGTTGGTCCAGCAAAGCCGACAGTTGGATGCCAAACAGAATGAGTATAATCTCACCAAATCGCTGGTTGAAAATTTGGAAGGTTTTCCTGAAGCCATCAAGTTTCTGAAGCAAAAGGCCCATTGGGGCAAGAAGGCTCCTCTCCTATCAGATATTATTACCTGTGATGATCAATACCGCATCACGGTTGAGAATTATCTTGAACCCTACATGAACTATTATGTAGTCGATACTGCGGCTCAAGCTTACGAGGCAATCAATTTGCTAAATGAAGCAGCAAAAGGTAAAGCCAACTTTTTCATATTAGACAGCTTTGAGAAATTTCATCCTGCTGATAGCAAAATATTTGACAACGCCACTGCAGCTACAGAAATCGTAGAGTACGAAAGCAAATACCGTAAACTGGTAGGTCATATTCTAGATGCTGTTTATATAGTTGATGGTGATTTCCGTAGTATCCCACAGGATGATGATTGCGTCTTTATTACTAAGAACGGTAGTGCGATCAAAAAGAAATACAGCATGGCCGGAGGCTCGGTAGGGCTTTTTGAAGGCAAGCGTATCGGCCGGGCAAAAAATCTAGACAAGCTGCAAAAAGACATTCGCGCTCTTGACAGGAAAATTGAAAAGATCAAAAAGGAATTAGAAGAGGAGCAGAACCAACTTTTAGAGCTCAAGCAAAGCAGTAAAAAAAGCGAAATAGAAATACTGCAGCATTCGATGAACCTGGTTAATGAAGAGTTTGTCTCCATCAAAACCAAGCAGGAGCAATTCATAGAGTTGATCAGTAGCAACAAAACAAAAAAGGAAGATATTCTGGCTACGATTGAAAAATTACAGTCAGAGGTAGATACAGGCCGACCAAGAGCTGAAGAAGAGGCCACTCTTTTACTGGAATTTGAGAAGAAGATCGGGCAAAGCAATGAACAGTTGGTAGTAGAGAATGATGCTCTTGGGGAAAAATCCAATGCCTACAACCAAAAAAACCTGGTGTTTCATCAATTGCAAAATAGGATTGCAAGTCTTGGTCAGGAGCTGAGCTATAAGCAAACATCTCGGGATAGTCTTAGTACCAGAATTGAAAAAAATCAGGTAGAACTAAAAAATAACGAATCTGAGATCAAAGCTTTACTAGACACCGCCGAACTGAATGAAGAGGAACTGCTGGCGATGTATGAAACAAAAGAAAAAATTGAAACCGGAGTAAATCAGGCGGAAAAAGATTACTACGCCACTCGTGGAGAGATCGATGCCATTGAAAAAGAGGCCAGAGAAGTGCAACGTTTACGGGAGCAATGTGACCTGCTTTTAATGGAAGTGCAGAACAAACTCAATGACACCAAGCTTGAACTCACTGGGGTAAAGGAAAGGTTATCCGTCGAGTTCAATATAGACCTGGAAGAGCTAATGCAGCAACCAGAACCAGAGAAGCAGGAGGATCTACCGGACCCGGAGGAATTGGCTCCCATGGTACAGAAGATCAAAGATAGAATTGAGCGCATAGGACCGATTAATCCCATGGCTATGGAGGCGTATGAAGAGATCAAACAAAGACATGATTTCATCACTGAGCAGAAAGCTGACCTGGAAAGTGCTAAGGAATCCTTACTTACCACTATCGATGAAATAGACGCTGTAGCTAAAGAAACATTTATTGGTGCTTTCCAAAATATCAAAGCTAACTTTATTCATGTCTTCCGTTCATTGTTTACTGAAGAGGATGACTGTGATCTAAGATTATCGGATCCTGAAAATCCATTGGAATCAACCATCGAAATTATTGCCAAGCCAAAAGGAAAGCGGCCTTTAACAATCAACCAATTGTCTGGTGGTGAAAAAACGCTTACTGCTACCTCGCTCCTGTTCGCAATATATCTTCTTAAGCCTGCACCGTTCTGTATTTTTGATGAGGTGGACGCACCGTTGGATGACGCCAATATTGACAAATTCAATAATATCATTCGCAAGTTTTCTGAGGAGTCGCAATTTATCATTGTAACACATAACAAACGCACCATGGCCAGTACCGATATCATTTATGGTATTACAATGATCGAGCAGGGCGTTTCACGTGTAGTGCCGGTTGACCTACGAGAGCTTGCTACCGAAGAAGGTTAGACCTGCTTTCGACTTCTAAGGATTAGTTTCTCCCTACCAATAACCAACAATAGCATGGATGAAGACAATCGCCTCTTACTAGAAAAATTTTATCAGTCTTTTGCCAATAAAGATGCGGAAGGCATGGTGTCATGCTATGCAGATGACA
>JBPCUG010000150.1:0-3992 GCA_051011275.1 Cyclobacteriaceae bacterium
TCATACAAGTTCCTTTCCAGATGGCACCTACGGCGGACAACATGGAGGATTTATCCTGGAAAGTGACGGGAAATGCGTATATATAGCTGGAGATACCGCCTTGACCATGGATATGAAAATAATTCCCATGCAGTATGAATTAGATCTGGCAATCCTTCCAGTCGGAGATAACTTTACTATGGGAATTGATGATGCAGTTATTGCCAGCGACTGGGTCGAATGCGATAAGATTCTGGGCTATCACTATGATACTTTTCCCTACATCGAGATCGACACAGCCGATGCGGTGAAGAAATTTGAGGCGAAGGGAAAGGAGCTGATTTTGTTGGAGATTGGGGCTTCGATGGAGGTTTAGATTATCTGAACAAACATTCTACACCTTTACAAACGTTTCTGTAATCATACAGCCAGGTGCAGGATTTGAGGAGAAGGTGCCGCTTAAGGTATTGCCGGAGAAAGTCAAGACTGTAGTTCTACATTTAGACTGATCACCATCTTGGCAAAAGGTCAATTCATTCCCTGAAAATGTGTAGGTCCCATTGATCACATCAGTTCCAATGAAATTAATTGTGGTAAGCGTATAATTGCCATCAGCAGTAAATTCTACTGTAGCACACAAACTTGATGGGCAATTGAAAGTAAAGCTGTCATTGTTTGCTGGATCAGTACAGCCAGAGATCACTAGATCAACCGATTGCCAGGTGCCAATCAGAACATTGTTTATGTCAGGATTGTCGTCATTGTCGCAGGAACTAAGGCCAAACGCAACCCATAGAAGTAAATTGACACCTGCAAAAACCGACGTATTCTTTAACATAATAATTAAAAATAACCCTAATATAACATAAAAGAAATCAGCAGCATCACTACCATTGAGATGGGTAGCACAATTATCATATAGGTAAAGGTAGCCGCTGCGGTTTTCCAGAGTGATTTCCAAAAACCCTGGCCGTAAAATCTCATGATCCCGATCAAAAGATAGATCCAAGTAGCGAATACTATAAGGTTATCTATCCAATCTGGTAAATCAAAAATGAAATTGAGCAGAAGGAGCACACTGAATGCTGTAAACAAGAACGAGAAATAGTAAAAACTAAAAACCAAGTGGTGTGAAAAGCTTCCTTTTTTAAAAAACAGTAGCTTTAGTAATATAGCAAAAATAGGCAGTAAAATGAACAGCGCGATTGGAATGGTATCGTAAAATGCTTCAAGCAGACCACCACCCTGTTGCTCATAGAACTTCAGCATTTGCTTAAAGAAAAGTTGTTGCCATTTGGGAGCATCTTCTTCCATACCCATTGACTTGAGTTTTTCCTCAGTGGAAGCGTTAATGCTGATCAAGGAGTCAAGTTTGTTGCGGTCAAAACTAAAGTTTACATTAGCACCCTTGCTCGGGTTATTGATCAGTGAGTCCAACTCAGCTTTTTCAGCAGAATCTAGCGCGGCAACTACATGCTTTTCGTTTAGCTGGTCTGAGATCTCCTTGATCGTAGCTGAATCAGAAGTAGCTGTTTTAATAGAATCCGATAGATCCATTTCGAATCCTTTCTCCAGTGAATCATCGAATTGCTGCTGCTGCTTTCTGGCTTCGAAGGAAAAGAGAAAGAAGAACACCACCGAGATAAATAAATAGAATTGTGCGGGATGCAGAAAGGTCATACGCCTGCCTTCTACAAACTTGCTGGCTAGATACCCGGGCTTGATCAGCAGCGGTACAAAACTTTTAAAGAAGCGCGCATCTACAGAAAAATAGTTGCTGATGGTGTTGCTGAAAAGCACCCCGATGGTAAGCTCGTCGTTGGCCTTTTGACCGCATTCGGGGCAATACTTGTATGAGTCGCTGAACTGAGTGCTGCAATTATCACATCTCACCGTCTGAAGAAGTTATTTCAATCCTTCAAAGATGTGGGTTTTATTTTAATTTGCAATCCAGTTGGCCGATGTTAGCTATCAATTCTTAAACTTATAACTCTTCCCTAAAAAGAGCATCCCATCTTTTTCGTCACCGGTATTGGCCAGAGCTATGGTTTTTCTTGCCACAGTTCCATCAGCGAATCTTAATACGACGGTGTAGCCATCTATCTCATAAGTCCCAGTATAAGTTTTGAATGTTTTATGACCGGTAGCGGTGACACGTTCTTGATTAGCCAGGGTTGCCGTATACCCTTTGGTCTCAAATGTGCCATCGGAGTTAAATTTAATGCCATTGGAAACCATGGTAATAGCCCTGTTACTTGGTGTGTAACCACCGTAATTAGTACTCACACCCCATTCCAGGTCATAGTAACCATCTATAATATAGCCTTTGGGCTTAGGCTCAATCATAGACCACATGGAGCGCTTGGTGGTTTTCGATCCCCAGTTCAGGAGTAAGTTCTTTCCATCGATCTTCCAGGTTCCCCAGCCCTTGGGGTCACTGAGTTTCGATGCTTTCACATCCAGATATTCCGGGGGGTAGTAGTCCAAATTTTTGTAGACAGATCCATCTTTAAACAAAAGATAGATCTTACTTTGTAACTTGGTCATCATCATTGTGCCATTATAACTGGTGGTATGATAATGCACTTGCACAATACCTTTGATGTGATCGCTCCCAAATCCATTGGGCTCGTTTGTTGTACCGGATTGAGAAAATGACCAGTTGCTTATAAGCAAGCAAATAATAATAGCTGATTGCCTCTTCATTTGGTTATAAGTTAGTTGAAAAAATCTAATGATACGCTTTTTTCTAGAGCAGAAATCATGCCATCAGGATCCATTGCTTTTAGTTTCATTTAGTACCTAACAGAAGTGTGTTTTCACTGCAGATAAGAAAGCTTTTCACAACTTGACCCATTCAGGTCTTTTTTTCATCTTGTAGTAGGGCTGGTAGGATTATTGCGTCATTTTGCCTGGTACATTTTTAAACGACCTAGCTATGAAAGGATTTTTTGCACTACTTTTTATCTCTTTCTTATTTTCATCCTTTGAAGCACAAACTTCTAGTCCCTACGCTCCAGAATCCGGCACCTATGAGGGGTATTCTTATATGGTGGGGGCAGGTTTTCAATATGGGTTTGATCTGATCACCGGATTTGGCGTGAAACCTTCAGCAACCTTAAATCCTACTCCCAGTGTACTTGGGCCACTAAAGATCAAAAATAACGGTAATAACAAAGGAACTTATTCTTTGCCCGAGGCTGATATGGCTGGGACCTGGGCCTATGACGACCAAACCCACCAGTTGACCTTTACCGGCCCTCTAGAAAAGGGATTGAAAAACTATTACGCGGGAAAGAGTAGCTATAGTTTAGAGCTTGTGATCAAATCCGATGAGGACGGTGATTTTTCTCTTCACTATTCAAAGGCAGCAAGTAAGCCATTCCCAAAACTCGAAAACCCGAACCGTAATCTTACCGGAACGCTTAGCATCAAGCCTGACTTTGGCTCAGTAGGGTTCTTTGATATAAGTAAAGGTGTGTATAAACACAGCTATTCCGGTGCGCAACAATGTACCAATCCTCAGGGATACACCGTGACGGTTGGGTTTACTGATGATCCACATTATTTCGACATTGATGTATTTGATCCTCAAGGTGAGAAGGTGCCTTTTTTTACCCGGCAAGATATTCGAGCCAAAGAATGGTATTTTCAAGGTTATAATTTTGGAGTACTCAATCAGGACCAAAGCAGATTGGCTTTGCTAGGTACCATACCAAGGAAATGGAATTCTGCATTCTCCTTTACTTCGGAAGAGGATGCCATATTTATTGCCGATTCCGAGGGAAATGTCTTGGGACAGGTATTTATAGATTTTAGGAATTCTATCAAACCATGGTTTCATAAAGATCATAGTTTGATCTATTGTAAGAGGGGAGGAGGTATAGCTGTAGCTGATCCTAGCTACCAATCGGTAAAAACTATTTATGACCAGCAGATCAATTGTTTTTCCCTTTCACCAGACGAAAAAAAGATCGCCTTTTCCGAGGGCCTTCATTTCTATACCATGGATC
>JBPCUG010000151.1:0-3213 GCA_051011275.1 Cyclobacteriaceae bacterium
GGAAAATATAAAGAGGGCTTTAGAGATTGCTGCAGCCGGAGGCCACAATGCTATAATGATAGGACCTCCCGGATCCGGGAAGACTATGCTGGCCAAGAGGTTGCCTTCCATACTGCCGCCGTTGTCATTGGTAGAGGCATTGGAGACTACTAAGATCCATTCTGTTGCGGGCAAGCTCAATGCCAATGCCGCGTTAATCGCCACGAGACCATTCCGTTCACCGCACCACACAATAAGTGATGCTGCCTTAGTAGGCGGCGGCGGCATACCTCAACCGGGTGAGATCTCGTTGGCTCACAATGGTGTATTGTTTCTAGATGAGCTCCCGGAATTCCAACGCAGCGTATTGGAAGTCATGAGACAGCCTTTGGAAGAAAGAATGGTAACCATATCCAGAGCCAGAGTATCAGTGGACTTCCCGGCAAATTTCATGTTGATCGCCAGTATGAACCCTTGCCCTTGTGGCTATTACAATCACCCGGACAAAGAATGTGTCTGCTCGCCCGGTGTGGTACAGCGCTACCTTAACAAGATCAGTGGGCCTCTGCTCGATCGCATAGATCTGCATGTTGAAGTAACGCCTGTCTCCTTTGACCAAATGACATCTGACCGCAAATCGGAGCCCAGTGAAGAGATCCGAAAACGGGTGACGGCCACTCGCAAACTACAAAGTGAACGTTTCAAAGAAAACCCCAATGTCTTTTCCAACGCCATGATGGGATCTCAAATGGTCAAGCAGGTTTGTCAGATCAACGAAGCCGGGCGTAATCTCTTAAAGACTGCCATGGAAAAACTAGGCCTTTCAGCTCGAGCCTATGACCGCATTTTAAAAGTCTCCCGTACTATTGCTGATCTGGCCGGCAGCCAGGAGATCAAGATAGAGCACCTCGCGGAAGCCATCCAATATCGCAGTCTTGACCGAGAAGGTTGGGCTAGCTGAACAATTGTACCGATCGGTTTTTGCTATCAAACCAGGAAAACTCCCGCTTTGAAGTAGTAATATTTACACTGTGATTACAGATGTAAGATTCTGACTGGTTTACAACTTTTTGCCAGGTTACCAGCTTCCCTTTTCCAGTATCTACCCCTGATTAAAATTGAGTAATCGCATTGCTTTACCCTTATTCTACTACTGATCATTCGGTTTTAATCACTAACCGCCAGAAACTACGAACGTATGATAAGAAGACTACTTAACACCCTATTCTACTTTAACCTGTTGATAGCCTGGGCTTTTTCTTACCAGGCTTCAGCACAAACTATAACGAATTGCCAGGCAGCTGCAGCTACATCTGAGGATGGCCACCATGCTGTTTGGCTAAACAAATATGCAGCCGACGGAACGGCCGCTTCTTTCGTTTTTGATAATCAGGGGGGCGTCCTGGAAGAAAATGCAGTATCCGGAACGGCCCATCTCGAAGCTTTGATCTATAACACCAAGGACCCAGGTGACAAGTGGATCATAGATCTGAATCTTTCAAACAGAATGAATTGGGATCAGTGGTCAGCCTTAGGAAGAGGCTATAAAGACGAACAGAATCTGGCTGGAGACAACTACAAGGATTGGTCTTATTACATTTTAGATACCGGCGTGGCCAGCACCTTAACCGGCGCCGGCAAAAACAACGGGAAAGTGATCACACTAGCCCATAACCCGGTCAATTATTACTACGGATTTCAAGTTGGCGATGCTGCTAACAGTAAGAACGCTAACTACGGACTTTCAGGATGGTTTTTATATAGCCTAGATGGAGCAGACCCCATCAACGGGGATTTTAACTTAGATCTATCAGGTTGTGAGAACGATCCGCTACCTGAAGAATGCAATGACTGTTTTTCTACTAATGTTCTTAAAGTTGAAGAAAAGGACAATTGCATAAATTATAGCATAGAAGTACTTCAGGATGGCACATGTGAACATGCGCTTTCTCATTTTACCGTTGGAATTCCCTGTGGAACCGTAAGTAATGTCTCCAACTCGGAGGACTGGGCCATTGAAACAGGACAAGATCCTACTACTGACCTGTATGGTTTCAAAATCGATGATATTAAGAATTTTGGTGAATCGAGCAGCCCTCAAAGCTTTACTGTGGATTTCACTGTTTGCACGGATGATGCAGCTTGTAAAGAAACCCTGGATAAATGGTCTGCGGTAGTTGCCTACAAGGCGGCTCAATGTGTTAATTACGATACACTTGACATAGAAACACCTCCAGTAATCGGTGGCGAGGACCCAGTAGATTTTCCATACACCGATATCTGCCTGGCCTCACCTGTAGAAGGTAGGGGACACGCCTTGTGGCTCAATAAGTATGATGCCAACAACAAACCCGGGCGATTTATTTTCGAGTCTGACCCAGGGATACTAAAAGAGAACCAGGATAATGGCACGGCTTATTACACCGGTACTTTGATCAACAAAAAAGATTCTGATGATGGCTGGGTGATCGATCTATGGCTTTCCGATAAAATGAATTGGTCAGAGTGGTCCGCTTTAGGTAGGGATTACAAAGACCAGCAAAACCTGGCGGGTGAAAACTATAAAGATTGGTCCTACTACATTATGGACCTGAGCAAAACCAGTACCCTGACAGGAATTGGTAAGAATGAAGGCAAAGTAATGACTCTGGCTCACAATCCAACTGACTATAAGTACGGTTTCCAGGTAGGAACCGCTGCCAACAGTATAAATAGTAACTACGGACTTTCAGGATGGTTCCTTTACAGCTCCAATGGCGCGAATCCTATTAATGGAGATGTCAACTTGGATCTCTACCAATGTGAGACGGTAGAGCCGGATCCGGGACCTGAGCCAGATCCAATACCGACCGATACTGTGATTTGCGACGTGAATGACTTTGCCGCATACTTAGCTGTAAAAGACATCTCTTGCATTGGGAATGATGATGGTCAAATGTCAGTACAAATAGCTGGCGGGCAAGGACCTTTTAGCTTCGCTTGGTCCAACGGAGCCACCACTCAAGACTTGAAAAACCTGGCTGCAGGTGCATACATGGTTACGGTTACAGACGGTGCCGGAGAGGCGTTAGAACTAGCTGGGGTCATTACCGAACCAGATCCTATGAACATCAGTGGTAATATCACTATAGTAACCTGTGCCGGCAATGACAACGGGGCTATTCATCTTACCGTAACTGGTGGAATCTCCCCCTATACCTATAACTGGTCTACCGGAGCAACAACTGCTAACAT
>JBPCUG010000152.1:0-6525 GCA_051011275.1 Cyclobacteriaceae bacterium
CAATGGTGCCCGGTTCTAACAGCAATGCCCTTCGCATCCAGCATCACACCCAAATCATACGGATGAATGCCATCAATCAGAAATGATACTACACTAACCTTCTGAGTGGCTGTTCCGATTGGACTGAATCCTTCAATTGTAGAGAGTTGTTGGTGGGCATAAGTTAAAAGCTCCTTTTCGTAGGCAGCCATTGCTGGTTTGCCAAGCTCTTCAACAAAGCCAATAGCCTCACTGAAGGCTACTACATCGGCAATGTTGGGAGTACCCGCTTCAAATTTATGTGGGATATCATTGTAGGTGGTTGTTTCAAAACTCACTTGCTTGATCATCTCACCTCCGCCTTGATATGGCGGCATTGCCTCGAGCCATTGTCGCTTTCCATATAATAGCCCTACTCCGGTAGGTCCATACATTTTGTGTGCTGACAAGGCATAGAAATCGCAATCTAGATCTTGAACGTCAATCGGTAGGTGAGGGGCTGCTTGAGCACCATCTACTGCAACTACAGCCCCAAAACCATGAGCCAATTCAATCATTCTCTTGATTGGATTGATAGTCCCTAAACTATTGGAAGCATGTACAATTGATACTATCTTAACTTTCTCTGAAAGCATCGCCTCGTAATTACTCATGCGCACTTCTCCGGTTTGGCTAATAGGAATAACCTTTAGCTCAGCTCCGGTTTGTTGACAAAGCAACTGCCAGGGAACGATGTTAGAGTGATGCTCCATGGTGGTAACTAGAATCTGGTCGCCTGGATTGATGAACTTTTTACCATAGCTAGATGCCACTAAATTGAGGCTTTCAGTGGTGCCTTTAGTAAAGATGATTTCAGCCGGCTCATTGGCATTGACAAATGCTTTGGCCTTAATTCTGGTATCCTCATATGCTTGAGTGGCTCGCTCAGCTAAGGTGTGTATCCCTCTGTGAATGTTGGAATGATCCTGTGCGTAATATTTTTGTAATGCATCAATTACCCGTTGAGGCTTTTGGCTGCTAGCTGCATTGTCAAAATAGATAAGAGGTTTGCCATTTACCTTTTGATCAAGTATCGGGAATTGCTCCCGGATATTTTCTATATCAAGGACCTTGGCGTTTAGGATGTCTGTATTGCCAGCCTTCATAAATTAATAAGTTTGTTCTAACCTTTCCTGAACGATATCATTCAGATAGGTTCTTAGGGCAGGAATTTTCACTTTATCTAACACATCTGATGCAAAGGCATGCAATAGCATAGCTTTGGCACGTGCTTCACTCAAACCTCTGGATCTTAAATAAAACAGTTGTTCATCATCAAGTTGGCCAGTAGTAGCGCCATGCGAACATTGAACATCATCGGCCCATATTTCAAGTTGAGGCTTGGTATTCATACTTGCGTCATTGGAGAGCAGTATATTCTTGTTCGATTGGAAAGCATTGGTTTTTTGCGCATCAGGCCTGACATATATCTTACCGTTAAACACCCCCGTAGCATTGTCATCAAGGATGCCTTTGTACAACTCATTGCTGAAGCAATTGCGGATCTTGTGGTCAACGGTAGTATGGTTATCCACGTGACTGTTGCCGTTCAGTAGATACAGGCCATACATGTGCGTCTCGCAGTGCTCGCCACTTAAATTTATATTTAGGTTGTTTCTCACTAGACTACCCCCCAAGGTAAAGCTATAACTATTAAACTGACTTTCGACTTTTTGCTCTACCTGCGTGGTGCCGATGTGAAATGATGAACCGCTTTCATTTACTATTTTATAACGATCCAGACTTGCTTTAGCATTTACTAGAATTTCAGAAACGCTGTTGATGAAACTTTGATGGGCACCAGAGGTTTGAAAGACCTCCAGAATAGTAGCTTGACTATTCTCTCCGGCAACGATCAAATTTCTTGGTTGTCCATATCCTTCCACCTCCGATGCCTCGATGAGGTGATACATGATGATTGGCCGGGCGATTGCGGCATTGTCAGCAATCTTAATGCTGATACCTTTATTGGTGAAAGCCGTGTTCAAAGCTGCAAACGCATCCTTTTTGTAATCAACGTATTTAGCCAATTGATCTTTTCCCTCAGGAGAGATAGTTTCAAAGGTCACTTTGTCGTTCGAATCGGGTAAGTCACCAATCAGCCGACCATTAACCAAAAATATCACATAGCCATCCAGATCGTTGATCCTATATTGGTTGTATGACTTCTGTAGGCTTTCTTTTCTGTTAAACCTTTTGAAGTCAAACAACTCCCTAATTTTTCTTGTGGTAGGAGTGTATTTGTACTCTTCATTTTTCTTGTCTGGGAAGCCTAACTTTACAAAAGAGGCCATTGCCTCACGCCTTATTTGATGCAGCTCACTTTCTTTGGCTCCATTAAGTTGGTCTTCAAACTCCTGAAACAGGTCAGTGAGTTGTTCTATATGTTGATCCGGTGCTATGCTCATTTGTATAAATGCTTATGAAGTTGGAGCACTTGCCTCTTCTTTGATCCAGTCATAACCTTTTGCTTCTAGCTGCAATGCCAATTCTTTACCCCCTGATTTAACAATACGACCATCATAAAGGACATGCACATAGTCGGGAACGATATAGTCTAGCAATCTTTGGTAATGCGTAACTACGATAGTTGCAGTGTCAGCTGATTTCAAGGTATTGACACCGTGAGCAACAATTTTCAAAGCATCGATGTCCAATCCGGAATCGGTCTCGTCCAGTATGGCCAAACGAGGTTCCAATACAGCCATTTGAAAGATTTCATTTCTCTTTTTCTCACCCCCAGAGAAGCCCTCGTTCAATGACCGGCTCAATAAGGCCTGGTCAATGTCCACCAGAGCCATCTTCTCTTTAAGTAGCTTGAGAAAGGATACAGCGTCCAAAGGATCAAGCCCTTTTGATTCCCTCACTTGATTAAGTGCTGTTTTCAGGAAATTGGTCGAGCTTACTCCAGGTATTTCTACAGGGTATTGAAAGGCGAGGAAGACCCCCAGGTGCGCTCTTTCTTCCGGTGCCAGATCCAGCAGATCCTTTCCTAGGAAGGTAACACTTCCGGAATCTACTTCATACTCTTCACGGCCAGCTAAAACTGAGGCCAAAGTACTCTTGCCCGAGCCATTAGGGCCCATAATAGCATGGATCTCGCCACTCTTGACTTCCAGATTGATCCCCTTAAGGATTTCTTGACCTTCTATTGAGGCTTTTAGGTTTTTAATATTAAGCATAGTGTTGATTAATTGATAAATTATCCTACGCTTCCCTCCAAAGTGAGAGCTAGCAGTTTTTGAGCTTCCACAGCAAATTCCATGGGTAGTTGGTTGAGTACTTCTTTGCAATAACCGTTTACAATTAACGCCACGGCACGCTCTGTATCGATGCCGCGCTGATTGCAATAAAAAAGTTGATCCTCTCCTATTTTTGAGGTGGTAGCTTCGTGCTCGATTTGAGCTCCCTTATTTTGTGTCTCAATATATGGAAAAGTATGAGCTCCACATTTGTCGCCCATCAATAGGGAGTCACACTGGGAAAAGTTCCTTGCGTTTTCCGCTCTTTTTGCGACCCTTACCAATCCCCGATAACTGTTCTGACTTTTTCCTGCAGATACGCCTTTCGAAACGATCCTGCTTTTGGTGTTCTTTCCCAGGTGGATCATCTTGGTGCCTGTATCTGCCTGCTGGTAGTTATTAGTCACCGCCACAGAGTAGAACTCTCCAATAGAGTGATCTCCTTTCAGAATGCAACTGGGGTATTTCCAGGTTATGGCCGAACCGGTCTCGACTTGGGTCCAGGAAATTTTAGATCGATCCCCAGCGCAGATACCTCTTTTAGTCACGAAATTATAAATACCCCCGACACCATCTTTGTTTCCTGGATACCAATTTTGAACTGTTGAATATTTTACTTCTGCATCCTTGGCGGCATAGATCTCGACCACTGCAGCATGCAGCTGATTTTCATCTCTCATGGGAGCTGTACAACCCTCCAGATAACTGACATACGAGTTGTCTTCAGCTACTATTAAAGTCCGTTCGAATTGTCCAGTGTTGGCCGCATTGATCCTGAAATAGGTGCTTAGTTCCATCGGACATCTCACACCTTTGGGAATATAGCAGAATGAGCCATCGGAAAATACCGCTGAATTTAAAGCAGAGAAATAATTGTCATTAGCCGGGACTACTGAACCGATGTATTTTTTTACAAGTTCCGGATGTTCTTTTACGGCTTCGCTGAAGGAGCTGAAAATAATACCAAGTTCTGCTAATTTGTCTTTGAAGGTGGTGGCTACCGATACACTATCAATCACTGCATCTACAGCAACACCTGTTAGTCTCTTTTGTTCTTCCAAAGATATTCCAAGCTTTTTGAATGTAGCTCTCAATTCAGGATCTACTTCGTCAAGGCTCTTGGGGGATACCTTTTGTTTGGGAGCAGCGTAATAGATAATATCTTGATAGTTGATCGCTGGAAATTTGACGTTGGCCCATTTGGGTTGCTCCATCTTTTGCCAAAGCCTGAAAGCTTTTAAGCGCCACTCTAGCAACCAATCAGGTTCCTCTTTTTTGGCTGATATCAATCTTATAGTCGACTCATCCAAACCCTTCGGCACCACTTCGGTATCGATATCGGATTCAAAACCGTATTTGTACTCGGAATTAGTGAATTCCTCTAATATTTGATTGTCTTTGCTCATTAAAAGCCATGTTTATTTAGACTAATTCTAAACTCGGGCAAAGGTACAACTTTGCTTCTAATAATTTGTTTTTGCCCTAGTTAATTTAGGTACGCTGGCCATGGTACAAAGCTAGCTATTTATAATGATTCTAAATAAGAAAATGAGAGAAAATTGACCTTCCATATGGGTTCAATTTTAAGCAGCGGTCATTGACCCAATTTTATATGCCGGTTTAGGCTTTCTTCTAAAGAAATGAAGGTTTCAGTGGTCCGGATACCATCTACTTTTTGGATTTTGTCATGCAAAACATCCCTAAGGTGTTTTGTGTCGCGGCAATGCAGCTTGGCAAAGATGCTATAGTTACCTGTTGTATAATGGATCTTAACCACTTCAGGAATGGTTTTTAGCTTATCGCACACTTCATCGTAGAGGGAGTTCTTTTCCAAAAAGATGCCCAGGAAGGCAGTAAGATCCCATCCTAGTTTGGAATAATCCATACTAAGTGTGGTACCTTTGACGATGCCTAATTCTTCCATTTTCCTCATTCTCACATGAACTGTACCTCCGGATACAAATACTTTTTTGGCAATTTCTGTATAGGGCATCTTTGCGTCCTGCATTAGGAGCTCCAGAATCTTCATATCTACATTGTCAATTTCATAATTTTTACTCATGAGCAAGAGGTTAAATTATTAAATACACAATAATTTAATTATTAATTTAAAAATAGTATAATAAAGTCCAAAAAAAATTAAAAAATTTTCAACTAAACTAATTTTTTTACCTAATTTTGATCTATAACAAGTTCCTTAATATACTGTAGGGTGATGAAATTGGCAGACATGCCCTCCTGTCTCGGGGGTGAGGATAATGGGATAAACGCAGCATAATTGGGTTGACCACTAAAACTTATCTGTGTTGTGGCTAACCACCTCGTGGAGGTTCGAATCCTTCTCCTACAGCTAAAATTTTGGGTTAATGTTGTTTGTAAAAGAGGCTTGCTCGCAGGGGCGGCCTTTTTTATTTTTTGCTTCATATTTGCGGGGGCAATTTTGAAGTACATTTCTTATTTTTTATTTAAATAGTCCTTTTATTTGGGCAACTTTGCCCACATGCTATTTCTGGCCAAACTTTTATGTAAAAATCGTATGACATTGCTACTCTGGGCACTGTCAATGTTTTCTACATTTGCCTGTCAGGACAAACGATTATCCTATCAAATAAATGAGGCTCCAAAGGTAGACAGCAGTTTTTATGTTCAGGCGCTTGACGCTCTGGATAATGCGATTGCGCGAGAACCAAACAATGCTGATGCTTACTTCAAAAAAGCACTTTATGAAAATAAGTTAGGTAATATCAACACTGCATTTTCCAATATCAATCGGGCTTTGATCTTTGATAAAAACAATCCAGACTATCTTTTTCTAGAAGCTCAGATATATAAGCAACAGGGAGAAGATAGTTTAGCACTGCAAAATGCGCTATTAGTTGAGAATTTAGGGGCTGGGAACCCTCAGTTATGGAGGTTGATTTCTGATTTATACTACCAGCAAGAGCAATACATAAGGGCTTTGCAATACAATGGCAAGGCAATTTCATTGTATCCCAATGGTCCATATCACTATCAACAAGGCTTGTGTCTTTTGGCTATGCAAGATACAGCTGAAGCCAAGAAGAGCTTTTTGAAAACCCTGGATCAAGATCAATTTCGTTATGAAACTTTGATGGTTTTATCAGCTTTGGAAATACAAAGCAAAAGGTATGATCAAGCCTTTCAGTATTTGGCGCTTAACCTAGAAACCAATGCCGAAAGTAGGCCGTTACACTATGACCTGGGAGTCTTGCTAACATTAACCAACCAACCAGACAGTGCCCAA
>JBPCUG010000153.1:0-3800 GCA_051011275.1 Cyclobacteriaceae bacterium
GTATTGGACTATATGCCGCTGGTATAGCAGTAGCACTTGGTTCATCCCAGGTTGACTACATCGACTATGATACCGAAAGATTGGAAATAGCAAAAACACTAGGTGCAAATCCTATTCAAATATCGGAAAAAAGAAAGGGTAAATGGTATCGACAAAACGCGCCAAAGATCAATGGTAAATATCCAATAGTAGCTGATTGTTGTATGAATAGTGACGGGCTTAATTTTGCAATGCGTTCTCTTTCTGCCGGAGGCAAATGTACAAGTGTTGGATATTATTTCAAAAAAGGAACTGCTCTTCCTCTTATGCAGATGTACGCTAATGATTCAACTTTTCACACAGGAATTTCACATCCTAGGGCATCACTTCCCGACCTATTAGAGTTGATTGAAAGCAAAAAATTTCAACCAGAAAAAATAACAACTTTATTGGCGAAATGGGAGGATGCTGATCAAGCCTTTTTGGAACGAACTACCAAAGTGGTTGTTCATAGACCATCAATTTTCAATAATTAGTTAATCAGCTTTACAGGTTGGGTAGACGGCCGGAAAAACTTATATTGTAAGAGGCAAAAGCACTTCTTATCATGAAATCACCGATCAATATCCTCCTCAGCCTTCTACTTATTGTGATACTTACCACCTGTGGGCAACAAACGAAAGAGCCTTCTTATGCCATTGGTGAATCACTAGCAGCAGTTACAGATGTTGATGCGCAGCCATTGCTAGAGCAGGTGAAACGATTAACTCAGAAACTCGAATTTCTAGGTTCACCACTTTCTGAAGAAAGTTTGGCCCAACTTGAAGCAGCATACAAAATTCCAGATGCCGCAAAACAGGTGTCCAGGATCCAAGAGATACTCGATCCACTGTGCCTGGTCGGACTTCACATCAACCCCGAATCAAGGGTCAAGGTGCAGCAAGGAACCTTGGAACCGAAGCTTTATGAAAAAGAGAGCCGACACTTTCTTATTAAAATTCACAATGAGGCGGGCGTTACTTCCAGGGTCAATTTGCAGTATCTCCAAGGGAGGGAATCAATGCAGGAAACAGTCCGAGACACTCATCCTAAAATGCCAAACCCTGATAGCTTGCTTTTTTACTTCGAACTGTACATGTCCGGAGGTAGCTGGATGTGGTACCCCGGAAGAACCCCAATGAGCGGTCTTGAACTTGAATATGCGATCTTAAATGTTTATTGTGGCGAAGCCGGTAAGCGCGAAGCCACACTTTCTTTCGATGTAGGGCAAGGAACGCAAGATCTTGGGTTTCGGTCTGAGTTGCCTGTACTTTTTACCAGTCTACCAACTTATCCACTTACCTTGACCAAGGTCCGGGACGAATCTGGTGAGCCTGTGCAAGCCCGATTTATCATTCAAGACCAAGATGGTCATATATTCCCAAGTCAATCTCAGCGTCAGCCACCTGATTTCTGGTTCCACTCCCAGGTATATAGAACTGAGAATCAATCTATTTCATTGCCAGATGGTAAGTATAAAATTACATGTACCCGCGGTCCGGAATACTATTCCCAGAGCAAGCAAATTGAGATCAAGGGTTCCCCTGCTGAAGTGGGGTTTGAACTAAAACGGTGGATCGATCCCTCAACAGCCGGCTACTGGTCAGGGGATCATCATATACATGCAGCCGGTTGTGCACATTATACTGATCCCACTGAAGGAGTACTACCCAAAGATATGCTCCAGCACATTTTGGGTGAGGATCTTAAAGTTGGAAGCGTATTGACTTGGGGGCCCGGATTTGACTATCAAAAGCAGTTTTTCTCCGGTGAAACGCATCCACTTTCTAATTATCCTTACACTATGCGCTATGATGTGGAAGTGTCTGGATTTGGTTCCCATGAATCCGGTCATTTGTGTTTGTTGAGATTGGGAGAGCAAATGTATCCTGGAGGAGATTCAAAAGATCACTGGCCTACCCTGGGACTCAACACTTTACGCTGGGCACAAAAACAAGGTGCAGTATGCGGTCCCGCTCATTCCGGGTTTGGTATTCAGGTAGAAAATCAGGAGTTACCCAACTACGATGTGCCTCCATACAATAGTATCGGCGCCAATGAGTATATTGTAGATGTGACCCATATGGTAGAAGGACCAAATGGCGGTGAAGTACCCGCGGTTGACTTTATGTCCGCTGGAGATACTTGGCCGGTAGCCGAACTCAACATGTGGTATCACACCCTTAACTGCGGTTTCCGAACACGTATCAGCGGCGAGACAGATTTTCCCTGTATTACTGGAGCTAGAGTTGGAGTATGGCGTTCATATGTCAAGCTTGCCCAAGAGCTTGATTACAATGCCTGGTGTGATGGTATTTCCAGAGGAAGCAACTACGTTTCAGATGGCAAAAGCCATTTGCTAAATTTTCGGGTAAACGATCAAGAAGCTGGAGAAGGTAAAAGCCAGTTGGGTCTAAACGGACCTGGCCTGGTAAAGGTAAGTGTTGATGCTGCTGCCTTGTTGGAGGACTTCAACATAGATTCACTGGCCACTTTAAACGTAGGTGATCTCAAACCATGGGGTATAGAAAGGGCCCGTCAAGGAGAAAGCCGTTATGTAAAAGTAGAAGTTATTATCAATGGCTACCCGGCCGCGGAGCGCACGCTGTTATCAGATGGAAAAATGCAGTCATTACAGTTTGAGGTTGATATAGAAAAGAGCAGTTGGGTAGCGGTGAGGATCTTCCCCTCCTCACACACCAACCCGGTTTTTGTTTTGGTCGATGGTCAACCGATCAGAGCTAGCCGCCGAAGTGCTGAGTGGTGTCTTAAAGGAGTTGATCAATGCTGGGAATCGAAAAAGCAGTTTTATGCAGAAGCTGAAATGGCGGATGCCGAAGCTGCGTACGAACATGCCCGGACTGCTTATCGAAAGATCATAGAGCAAGCAGAAGAAGTACTGTAAAAGATTACGAAGCCATTTTAATTCACTTCAAAATCCATGAACTTTTTACGGTAAGATCAAATGCAGGTCTCCAAACTGATGCCAGTAGTAACCTTGTTCAATAGCGATCCGATATGCCTGCTCAATGTGTTGCATACCGGCCAGCGCTTGCAGCATATGTAAATGGGAGGCATGAGGTTCATGAAATCCTGTAAGCAGGCCATTGGCTACTTTAATTTGGTATCCGGAATCGATAATTAAATTGGTATTGCCTCGGTATGGCTCTATATGGCCTTGGTCATTCACAGCGCTTTCAATTGCTCTTACCGCGGTAGTGCCAACAGCAATGATGCGTTTGTTCTGGCTTTTTGCATTTCCAAGAATAGAAGCAGTAAGTGGATCAATCTCAATATACTCGGGATATGGTTTTTCATTTTCTTCTAAGCTGGATACTCCTGTGTGTAAAAGTATGGGAGCTATTACAACCCCATTTGCTAAGAGCGTTTCAACTAGTTCTGAGGTAAACCCGCGTCCGGCAGAAGGCATTTCCGAACTGCCAGGGTTAAAAGAAAAATAAGTTTGATAGTAGGACAGGGGATAGGGCTGATCCAGCTTTTCGTATTTTATCGGCTGGGCATACTCTTTCAGATAAGCTGACGCAGGACCATTGGTATTGAACTCAGCGATCCATAAGTCTAATAGTTGGCCATTGTTATAGTACCTCTGCTTAAGAGCTACGTTGGCCGCTGGCACTTGAAATTTCATTCCCACCTGACCGTTATTCCAACGCACAGTTCTATTACCTTCTACCGCTCTGATCTCTACCAGCCACTCTCTGGCATTCAGTTGGCTGCTAAAGTGAACCATCCCGTTCTTTCCCTGAGGCAAGGTTATATGC
>JBPCUG010000154.1:0-8919 GCA_051011275.1 Cyclobacteriaceae bacterium
TGGTTTGCCTCTATCATCAATTGGCTGATTGAGAATAACTGGCAATGGGATGTAGTTCGAACCGGAGTAATAACCACTGTTTCGATCTATCTGATGGTCTTGTCTTTTGGTTGGCTTCGGATCGCAAGCAGCAATGTTGAAGCAAAGGAAACAGTAAAAATTGCTGGAGTCACAATGGATAATGCAAAAATGATGACCACACTATACTATGATGAGTTTGGTAAGACCATCGAAATCGGACCAGAAACGGCTCAAACTTCAGCATTGCTTCAAGAATTAAACCGTGCCATGCCGCCATTTATTGGAAACCCATTCGCTGAGAAATATGAAAATACTCGAAGCAAAATGGAAGAAAATCTAAATACCCTTTTTGGGCGAAGTGAGGAATTGGCTGATGGAGGAGCAAAAATTGTAGTATGGTCTGAAGCTATAGGATTAGTCTTTGATCAGCAAGAAGAAGATATCATTCATCGCGGGCAAAAACTGGCTGGTGAAAACAATTTCTATCTCATCATGGGGTTAGGAGTTATCCACCCAGGACCTATGGATGGAAAGCGATTGTTTATGACCAATAAAACCATTAGCATAACTCCCGAAGGGAAGGTGGCCAATGTGTACCTGAAAAGTAATTCGGTACCATTTGCTGAGCAGGATTATGGGTCTGATGATATTATTCCATTAATTGAGACTCCTTATGGCAAACTATCGCCGGTGATTTGTTATGATGCAGATTTCAATCCTTTCATGAAACAAACAGGTGATCTAGAAACAGATATTTTGCTGGTACCGTCTGGTGACTGGAAAGCTATTGCGCCTTACCATTCCTACATGGCGGCTATGCGCGGTATTGAAAATGGAGTTTCCGTGGTACGACCGGTGAGCCGAGGAACCTCATTGGCTACTGATGCATATGGTAATGTGTTGGCTTCCAGCGATTTCTTTGCTTCCGAGGACAAAGTCATAACTGCGCTAGTACCCACTAAAGGAATCAATACGATCTACAATCGGATCGGAGATTTATTGGCTTATGCCTGTTGGGGTTGCTGTATATTTTTTATTGGTGATACGGTTTACCAGTTTATCAGAAGGAAATACTTGGGGGGAATATTGGAACGATGGAATATCGGATTACATAGAGAAAGACAGGTGATGGATTAGGCTGATAAAAGCTCGAGGCCCGGCGTTACCTCATATAGTCGGGCTGGGGCCGTCAAATAGCGGTATAGGAATGCCTGCTCTGGCTAGCACACATCACCGGCAAACGAACGTGCCTGGGGATTACTGATCTCATCACCAAGAGAAAGCATTAAATAAAGGAGGTATATCACCAATACTTACAGACTAAGCTGGAATATCCAAAATCGAAAAAACATTCAACCATATGGTTTAATATTATTATTTTTCTTTATTTTTGTCTCATGCTCAACCAACAAGACTTAAACAGATGGATGTAACAGAACAAGAAAATCGAAACATGGGTACCATAGCAACTATACTGCAATCTTTCGGAACAGGGAACACGGATAAATTAGATGAATTAATTCACGATGACTTCAAAAATCACAACGCACCCGAAGGTCTGCAGGACAAAGCCGGATTCTACGAAATCGTTAAAATGGTAAACGGAGCATTCTCATCTTTTGATGAATTGGACCTAAAGCCTGCTCAATTGTTCGCCAAAGGTGATAGTGTGGCCATGATGGATTTGGGTACGGGAAAAAGAAAAGGAAAAGTGTACACACATAAAGACATTCATATCTTTAAAATGAAAGATGGAAAAATGTACGAGCACTGGAACTCTTTCGGATTACCCTCACAACGAGATCTTTTGATGAATTTTTTGGAAGAAACAAACTGACATACTATGAAAGCAGTACAAGTTCAATACACAGTAAAGCCTGAATATGCAGAGCAAAACAAGGCTAACATTCGAAAAGTGATGGAGGCGATAAAGGCCAATCCCATTGAAGGAATGCACTACGCATCGTTCACTCTGGAGGATGGTCAGACGTTTGTTCATATTAATATGGCAAAAGATGGGGAGACCCTTTCTAAATTGAGCAATGTTCCGGAATTCAATGAATTCAGAGCTGCGCTTAAAGCCAGCCAACCTCTTTCTCCACCAAAGTCGATTGATCTAAACCTAGTAGGAGCAGGCTTTGAACTCTAGAAGTTTTGTTGGTGAAAACGGTAAGCAATTACAATAAAGGCGACAAAGTTTTCTCGGCCTTAGCTGACAGAAATCGCAGGAAAATTATTGAACTATTGCATGAAAAGGATGCGACCTTGTTAGAATTAGCGGAATCATTTCCCATTTCTTTTCAGGCATTGAGCAAGCACATTAAAATCTTAGAATCCGCTCATATTCTTAGTAAAAAGAAGCAAGGGAAGTACAGAATTCTTTCTTTGAAGCGAGATTCACTAAGGCCATCACTTGAGTGGATCTCCTACTATTCTAATTTCTGGAATGAGTCTTTCGATAAATTGGATGCATTGATAAAACAAAAGTAATTAATGCAAAGTGGCAATAGCGTTTTTGTAAGTCGCAGGTTTAATTGCAGCGTTGGGGAATTATTTGATTGGCTAGTCCAACCCAGATTGATAGCCCAATGGTTTGGCCCTAAACTCTGGTCCGTAAAGAGGGTACATACTGATATTCGCGTAGGCGGTCGGTATTCCATTGAATTGACCAAGCCTGATAATCAAAACTTCTTTATAGAGGGAGAGTATTCTGAAATTAATGCACCTTATAGCATAAGCTTTACTCTCATGTATATAGGGCTTTCCTCCACCCCGCCAAAAAGTGTAGTAAAGATCAAATTAGAAGGGATCACACCAAACGAATCTTTACTTACTTTGACCCAGGAATTTGAACACCTGCCTTCGGACCTCGAACATCGAACCAAAGCCTGGGAGCACATGCTTAAAATGTTGAGTAAGTTACTGCACCCAAGTGCTAGGCAATGATAATCTAATAAGTTCCGTCTTCAGGAATAGCCGTACCTATAGACCCCGCAACGTGCCCACTGTTTGTTATGTATGCTGATGAAAGACCTTATTCATGATCTTCCATTCTCCATCCACCTTGAGCAATGTGAACATATCGGTGAATCGGTGGCCAGTCCAGTTATTAAGTTCCAATCGCACTGTAGCAATAGTGCCCGCTACATCGATGCTGATGATTCGTGCTTGGAGCTCCGTGGCTGGTCCGTTTTGATCATTCCAGTCAAATAGCTGCTGGATCGGACCAGCAAACAAATCGGTGCCAGCATAGCCAAAGATGGTTGCATCATGGTGGAAAGCCGGCTTCATGTCTGCGCCTTTACCAGATTTAGCTCCATCCAGATAATGCTGGACCGCCTCAGCGATTAGGACTTTGGGCCCTGCAGTGGAAGCTACTTTCTCACTGTCTGATACTCCTGAATTTTTCATGATCTTTAATTTTAGTAGGTTGTATGTTATTTAGAGTTTTAAATGGTCTGCTATTATGCTAAACCAGACAATTGAATATGTATTTTGAATTAAACAAAAGCTCAGCTGCACAACTGCAAGCTAAAACTATTAGAATTTACGCTCCATTACCTCCACACCCTGCCACTCCTCAGGAACACCCTGGACCATAAATCGAGCTGCATTTTCTAGGTACAGTTTTGCGGTCTTGTCCTTAGGATTGATATTTAGAATCTTCTTAAAAAGAGGTGCAGCTACTTCAAATTCCTTTCCGAAGTAGTGCTGCAACCCTTTTTCAAAATCTGATCTTGTCTTGATCTTTAACTTTATCGTATGAGCCGGTTCTCCATCAAATATTTCAAATGCAGCGATAGTGGCCTCTTTGCCTTTCACCTTGACCTGGCCTAAGAACCGATAGTTATAGCCACTGTGATCTTCCATTTGGGCAAAAGTTCTCTCGCTGATAATGGTAGAGGCACCATAGAACTTGGTTAAACCCTCCATCCGGGCAGCGGTGTTCACCGTATCTGAAACAATACCAGTATCTAGTCGATGTTCATCTCCAATTATTCCTAGCATCAATGGCCCGGTGTGAATACCGATTCCAATCGCAATTGGTTTCCGGCCTTTCTCGCTTCTCTGAATATTGTATTCCGTAACTTTTTTTTGCATTTCAATAGAGGCGATAACTGCCTCCTCTGCATTGTTTTGGTATACTGCCATAAGGCCATCTCCATAGTACTGATTAACAAAACCGTTGTTCTTTTTGATGATTGGCCCTACCCTTCTTAGATAGCCGTTCAGAAAGTTGAATGTCTCTTTTGGCGACATGCTTTCGGACAACGCGCTATATGACCGAATATCACAAAACATAATGGTCATCTGGCCTTGGACTTGATCACCTAGTCCCACTTCGACTATAGATTCCCTTCCAAGTGTTTTTAAGAACTCATGGGGGACAAATCTCCCGTAGGCATGGTTGATTTTGAATAAATTCAGGTGGGTTTTAACACGGGCTAAAAATTCCTGTTTGGAAAATGGTTTAGCCAGATAATCATTAGCACCACAGGTAAAACCTTGCACCAAATCCGACACCTGATCTTTAGCTGTAATCATTATGATCGGTAACTCGGTAGGTAGAAATTTTTGTCGGATTTGCCTGCAGACTTCATAACCAGACATCTTTGGCATCATAAGATCCAACAAAATGAGGTCCCATTCCTCTTTGCTATCAATAACCTCTAATGCAGCTTCACCGCTAAAGGCTTGCGTAACTGAATAGTTTTCAGAAGCAAGATAATTCAAATAGACCTGATGATTAATAGGTTCGTCATCTACTATCAATAACTTGAAATTCCCGTTTTGTTTAAGTCCTAGGCTCTCTGCGGATACGGTTGAGATATCATCCACCTCTCGAACCCTAGAAATTGTTGGCACTTTTTCGAATTGATTTCGAAGGGCATATTTTTCCGAAACTGGCTTTCCATGAGCAACTGGAATGGTAAAAGTAAATGTAGATCCCTTTCCCAGCTCTGACTCAACCATAACTGATCCCCCATGAAGCTCTACCAGTTGTTTAGTAATGGCTAAGCCCAAGCCGGTTCCACCATGTTCTCGTTCAATAGACGCATCTACTTGCTCAAAGGATTTGAAAATGATTGCTAGCTTATCATTTGGGATCCCGATACCTGTGTCGGATACGGATACCTCAACCATGCCACTACTTTTACTAGCTGATACTTTCACCTCGCCCTTTTTTGAAAACTTGATCGCATTATCGACAAGGTTGTGAAGTATTTGCTGAAGACGGTCAGGGTCGCCATCAACCGGAGGGATATCTTTTGATATGGAGTTCCTCAGGGATAACTTTTTATGATCCAGCAGCGGTTCGCTGAATTTCAGCACAATCTCAGTTAGCACACGAAGATCAGTAGCCTTTCTATTTAATCCTAAGCTTCGTGTCTTAAGCTTTGAAAAGTCAAGGATGTCATTTACCAAGCTAGCCAATCTTTTGCCACTAGAAGCCACCATAGAAAGATTCGCATTTGCCTGGTCAGGCAGATTCCCTGCAGCCCCATCTATCATTGATTCTGTTAGACCGATAATTCCATTTAAAGGGGTTCTTAATTCGTGTGAGGTGTTGGCCAGAAATTCGTCTTTGAGTTTGTCAACCCTGCGTAACTGTTCCGTGACGCGTCTTTCTTGAGCCAATTCCTTGGTATGAGCCTTAGTTCGGTAGCGATTATACCCAAAAATTGAGCCTGCTAATAATAAAGCGTAGAAACTGTACGCCCACCAAGTCTTCCACCATGGCGGGGTAATGGTGACTTTAACCGAGGTTCCGGCCTCATTCCAGACCCCATCAGGGTTTGAACCCCTTACCTTGAAGATATATTCTCCAGCCGGCAAAGCCGTAAAGGTGGTAAAACGCCTGCTGTCAATATAATTCCAATCACTATCAAATCCCTCCATTTTATAAGCATATCTATTTTTTTCCGGTAGGGAATAATGCAATGCTGCAAACTCGAAAGAGAAAACGCTTTCTTTGTAGGTAAGAGTAATTTCTTTTGTCTCGCTTATGGATTTTTGAAGAGGTGATCGAGGGTTCGGATCGTCAATTGGAACTGATCTATTAAATATTTGAAAATCGGTAATTACAATCTGCGGCCTATAGGGGTCATCCTCTATCCCTTTATCCGGATGAAATGAGTTAAAGCCATTGATACCACCAAAGAACATTTGACCACTGCTTTGGCCTTTGTGATAGGCCCCCATGTTAAACTCATTACTTTGTAATCCATCAGAAAGGTCATAATTCCTAAAGGTTCCCAAAGTGGGGTTGAATTTCGATAATCCTCCGTTTGTGCTTAGCCACAGATTGCCTTTGCTATCTTCTAATATTCCATCTATTACATCATTTGGAAGACCATCTTTTTCCCGATAGTGAATGAATGCCCCGGTTTCAATATCGAATCTATTGAGACCTCCTCCATAAGTGCCTATCCAAAAAATGCGAGGGTTGCTTCTAGATTCATGAATGACATTGACCTCGTTGCTGCTCAAACTTGTAGTGTCATTGCTGTCATGAAGAAACCTTGTGAATACTCCACTCTCTTGATCAAATTTATTAAGCCCCCCAGCCCTGGTCGCTATCCATAAGATCCCTAACTGATCCTCATACATTTGGCTTATATTATCATGGCTTATACTTGTGGGATCATTGGGATCATGCCTAAAATGGGTAAATGTACTTTTCTCTCTATCGAATCTATTAAGACCTCCATAGGTACCGATCCATAGGATGCCACCGGTTTGGGATGAGCCCTCATGAATAAAAGTGACTCGGTTGTTACTCAGGCTAGAAGGGTTGTCTGGATCATTCCGGTATCGGGTAAAAGTGCCATTGGTGTGATCAAATTTATTAAGGCCACCGTCAATGGTTCCCACCCACAAGATCCCTGATCGGTCCCGGTAAACTGAAAGCACCACATTGTCACTTAAGCTATTTGGGTTGTCCGGCTCATGCAAATAATGGGTGTAAGTCGACTGTGCGTCCTTGGTTTGGCCGGCTACTACTTTATTAAGTCCTGCGCCATAAGTGCCGATCCAAAGTATCCCATTTGGGTCCTCGTAGATGGAGCTAACAGATTTACCGCTTAAACTTTGAGGGTTATTTACTTGGTATTGATAGTGTTTGAACTTTCCTCGCCTCCTGTCAAATTTATTAAGTCCCCCTTCACTTGTGCCAACCCATAACAATCCTGATCGGTCCTCATAAATGGACCTGATTAGGTCATTACTCAAGCTGTGAGGATCCCCGGAATCATTCTTATAATGGTCAAAAGCAAAATCGAAGCTTTTCAGGTCAACTCTTCCTGAACTGGTTTTTGGTAGGGTCAGTAAATCGAGTCCACTTCCATAAGTACCAATCCAGAGGATTCCCGATTGGTCCTCCCTTATCACATTGACATTGTCATTGCTTAAGCTGTTCAAATCAACAGGATTATGCTGGTGATGTAAAAAAGTAGGCTGATCAGTTTGGCCGCTTGAGACCTGAGGAAGCAATACATCAAGACCACCCCGCCTGGTACCCACCCAAAGCACACCAAATTTATCCTCATAGATGGTATTCACATTATTATCTCCTATACTTTTTGGATTGTTAGGATCATGTTGGTAGCGTGTGAACGTACCTTTCTTTGGATCGAGTTTATTAAGACCTCCTCCTATAGTTCCAACCCAGATACCCCCATCTTTCTCCGGATATACCGTATAGACATTATTATGACTTAAACTAGCCGGGTTAGCAGGATCGTTTTGATAGCGTTCAAATAGGAAAGGTTCATTTGCAGCCTGATTTGAATGAGGTAGAATTAGTTTGTTTAGCCCCCCGCCGTTGGTTGCGATCCACAGTGCTCCTGATTGATCCGCAACAATTGCCCGGATCCTATCGTGACTGAGGCTTTTTGAATTTGCAGGATCACTTAGGTAATGGCTGAATTGTTCTCTTTCTCGATCAAATTTATTGAGTCCTTTTTCAGTACCGATCCAAAGCATGGATTGATGTTCATAAATTGCTCTTACGGTATTGTTACTAAGGCTACGGGGATCATCTGGCTTATTTCTATATACCTCAAAGCCATATCCATCATATTTATGCAGCCCATCGCGGGTACCGAACCACATAAAACCCTTACTGTCTTGAAAGATGGAATAAACGGTTGTTTGCGATAATCCTTGTTCGGAGCCGATCCGAGCAAATTTCATATCCCTGTTTTGGGCAGGCAACTTTACTGCTAATAAGGTTATCAGGATGATGATTCCAAAGCTTATGATTTTGTAAATCATGACTAAATCAATTTTGTAGCCAGCAGCTTAACAGAAAAATTGACGGGAAGCTATTTTATAAGATACCAATAAAGGCAGATCAAAAATAGGTTTATTAACTATTTATAAAATTTAAGAACTCCGAGCGGGTACTAGGTTCCTTGAATTTTCCGCTAAAATAAGCAGTACCCGTAGTACTGTTAGTATCTCCCACACCACGAGAAGAGACGCATAAGTGGGTGGCATCCATTACCACACCTACACTTTCGGTATTCAAAGTGCGTTTTAAATCCTCAGCGATTTGCATGGTAAGTCGCTCTTGAACTTGCGGTCTTTTGGCGTAGTATTGAACAATGCGATTAATTTTGGAAAGGCCAATCACTTCACCGCTGCTGATGTATCCCACATGGGCTTTACCAATAATGGGTACAAAATGATGCTCACAACTTGAATAGAAGGTAATATCCTTTTCAACCAACATTTCGTTATAGTGAAACCTGTTTTCAAACAACTTGGCTTTGGGTTTATTTTTAGGATTCAACCCACTGAAAATTTCTTGCACGTACATTTTCGCTACTCGATTGGGAGTTCCTTTCAGGCTGTCGTCAGTTAGGTCTAAACCCAGGATAGTCATGATTTCCT
>JBPCUG010000155.1:0-3690 GCA_051011275.1 Cyclobacteriaceae bacterium
GAATTTTGGGACTTGTCCGGCTTTTTGTTCCTCTAACATTTTTTGAAAAAAAGAATAGGCACCGTTGCATTGATAGGGGGTCTGCGCCAAATACACTACTGAATAATCGTCAGCTTCCTCTTCATGTTCCCGGCTAAATCGCAAGGTGGCCAAATTGCCGGCCAAACCGCCGACGATCTGCTCCAATTGAGAAGGGTTCTGACCTAAGGCAATGCTTAAAAGTATTTGTATTCCATATACTTTTTGAAGTTGACGTATGCTATGCCTTTTGTCAGCATGGGCGATTTCATGCCCCAGCACACCTGCCAGATCGTCCTCTTTATCAAGGTATTTAATAAGTCCCGTATAAACATAGATATATCCACCAGGTGTGGCGAAAGCGTTAAGCACAGTATCGTTTTGAATAATCTTTAACTCCCATGCGAATTCATCCTGATAGTCAACCTTGCCTGAACGAAGTATCTTATCTCGAATGCCGTTCAGATACTTGTAAGCAAAAGGATAGCTCTTCTGGTTAAGTACTGGAAATTCTTTAGGTTTGGAGGCAATCTCCGCGCTTACTTGAGCCCCCAGTTTTTTATCATCTTCTATGGAAAACAAGATCAGGTTTTTACAGCCTCCAGATGACAATAGAAGTAGTATTAAGGACTTAAAAATTAGGTTTCTCATGATTCCAAGAGTTATATTTCTTTATAACCGTTTTCCGTACCTCAATATTATGATTAAGTTAAAGGATCTGACAATATTCTCTTAGCCGTTTTCAGGTCTTTTTTCAATTGAGACTGTAGCGCTTCGAGGTCTGCAAACTTCGTTTCTTTTCTTATCAACTTTATAAAATCTACTTTCAGTTGCTCATCATATATAATTTGATTGAAGTTGAAGATATGTACCTCGATAGTTTTAGCTGATCCCCCTAGGGTTGGCCTAAAACCAATGTTCAACATGCCATCATACCTCTGCTCTTTCCAGGTTATTTTAACGGCATAAGCGCCTTCTGCGGGAACAAGTTTGTACTTCTGATTGATCTCAATATTCGCCGTCGGAAATCCAATTGTTTGACCCAATCTATTGCCTTTTACCACCTGTCCTGCTAGGCTATAGGGACGGCCAAGTAGCTTATGAGCCATATGGATCTTATGATTGCTTATCGCGGACCGTATTTTTGTGGAGCTGATAGCGATATGGTCAATATCTTGCCGAGGGATCTCGATCACCTTAAATCCATATTTTGAGGAATTTGCCTTTAGATATTCAAAACTTCCTTCACGGTTTTTTCCAAATCGATGGTCATGTCCAATCACAAGTTCCTTTGTGCCCAACTTTCTCTCCAAAATTTCTTTTATAAATGCGTCGGAGCTGGTTTGCGAAAATGACTTGGTAAAGGGAATTTTGATCAAGTGATCTATTCCGAGGCGGTCAAGCAATTCGGCTTTCTCCTCGAACGTTGTCAAAAGCTTCAATGACTGATCTTCAGGATGAAGTACGAATTTAGGATGGGGCCAAAAGGTTAGGATAATCGTTTGGCCATTGTTCCTTTTCGCATCTTCCTTGATTTTTTGCAAGATCTTTTGATGCCCTAAGTGTACTCCATCAAAAGTACCGCTAGTTACTACCGGGTAATGAACCTTCTTAAAATTTTCTATGCCATCATAGATTTCCATAGGATCACTACTTGATTTGCTTGATTAAATTTTCAATTGTAAAAGCGTGTTCTAATCGGTATTCCCCTATTGCGGTTCTTTGCAGCGCTGTAAGATGCGCACCAACTCCCAGAGACTTTCCCAGGTCTCTTACCAAGCTGCGAATATAAGTACCTTTTGAACAACTTACCTTGAAATCAACATCCGGTATTTCACAACGAGTGATCTTAAATTCTCCGATGTGCACCTTTCTTGATTGAAGTTTCACCGCTTCGCCGCGTCGTGCCATTTTGTAAACACGCTTACCCTTCAACTTGATTGCTGAAAACACTGGTGGAACTTGGTCAATCCAGCCGCAGAAGGGAATGGTGTGTTCTACAATTTCTTGTTCAGTGAGATGGCTTGTATCACTGGTGCTATCCACGTCTGTTTCTAAATCTATTGACGGGGTAGTCTTACCTAAGACCATAGTGCCAACATATTCCTTCTCAAGAGCTTGGTAGTTATCTATCTGTTTGGTCATTTTTCCGGTACAGATAATCAATAGCCCCGTGGCCAGAGGGTCAAGTGTGCCCGCATGCCCAACTTTTTTGATATTAAAACTGGTCCGTATTTTTTTGACCACATCGAATGAAGTCCACCCATGAGGTTTATCCACCAATAGCAAAGCTCCTTGTTGTAAAACCTCTTGAGAAATCATTGACTACTAATGATAGCAACCAGACCTAATATCAAACAGTAAATAGCAAAGTAGATCAATTTCCCTTTTTTGACAATAGCCAACATCCACTGACAAGCCACCAGGCCGGAGATAAAAGCTCCTAAGAAGCCCACAGCTAATGCGGCAGCAGAAATATTCCCGGCTATTTCAGGATTTTTGATGAACTCTATGACCTTAAGCAAGGTTCCACCCAGAATGGGAATCAAGACCATAAGAAATGAAAATCTAGCGGCCTTTTCTCTTTCAATGCCCAGCAGCAAGGCGGTTGAAATGGTAGCGCCAGATCTGGATATTCCAGGCAGAATGGCAATAGTTTGAGCCAAGCCAATCATAAGTGCCTTCAAATAGGTCACCTCTCCATCCTTATTTTTAGCATAATAGGTGAGTCCTAATAGTCCGCTGGTGATCAACAGCATGAAACCCACTAATATGAGCTTGCCGCTGAAAAAGGTTTCTATTTGCTCTTCAAACAAGAAGCCCACAATGGCAATGGGCAGCATTGAAATAAGTAAGCTGAATATGTAGGAGGTGGATTCGTTGTACTTAAACTCGATTACATCTTTTAATAGGATCCATATTTCTTTTCTGAAAACAATGATGGTACTAAGTGCTGTTGCACCATGTACCATTATGGTAAATAGTAGATTGCTGTCAAGATCCATCACAGCATTCCCCAGCTCAATATGACCGCTGCTGCTGATGGGTAAGAATTCGGTGAGCCCCTGAATGATACCGAGTATCAAGGCTTCGATAACCGTCATTTATTATTTTTGGGCTTGTACATAATGGCAAAAAACTGGATCACAAAACCAACCATTACAATAATGGGACCCAAGGTGAGTCCTAAAAATCCGAAACCGTATTCGGCATTATCTAAAGACATGGTGACAAAACCAATGATCAATACCGCGATACCAAGCAGCATTAAAAGATAATTTTGCCTGCTAAAGGGTAAGTTCTTATTTTTGCCCATTAATAAAGATCGTTTAATGACATCTTGAGATATTTGCCTAATGCACTCAGAGTGCTTAAGAAACCGATAAGAATTCCTAAAATTAGTAAAATTCCCAATACCATAAGCACTTCCAAGGGTAGTAAAACCTGGTTTAGCTCTTCTATCTCCTTATATCCTATTTGAATAAGCAAATAAATCAGCGCAGAAGCAAATACTCCAGCCAATAGTCCATGTAGTACAGAGCGCCAAACAAACGGTTTTTTGATAAACCCAGCTTTAGCACCTATTAGCTGCATGCTTCTAATTAAAAACCTCTGTGAGAACAGGGCAAGCTTAATAGTATTGTGAATAAGGAATATTGCAGTGAAAAGTAG
>JBPCUG010000156.1:0-2868 GCA_051011275.1 Cyclobacteriaceae bacterium
TGTGCGAAATCCCATCTCCACAATATTGCCAGCTTTGTTGAATTTCAAGAGCGATCCCTCTCCTTCGGCCTCTCCCACTTTACAGTCTTTAGACCACCAGCCATTGATGCCCTTTTCGCTAGCCACAGCATCGTAAATGGTCTCCGGAGAGGCATTGATCATTAAATTGTGTGTAATGTCCATTATCTTAAAGTTTTTTATGAATAATTGATTCTTTATCTCATTGACAATCCAATAAGGATAATTAAGACAAATATTGGGAAAAGCTTGACAATAAAAGCCGGACCAGGATTGCCATGGTCCAGGATTAGAATTCTAAACAAGCCAACCTCTCTGTAGCCTGAGCAATTTATCATTGAAAGCAAGTCAGTGCTTAGTGGAATTCATTATCTTAGAGTATTGCGTGCAGATAAGACCACTAATTACGAATTGCTAAAAAGTACCATTCGATTTGACAATTAGTCTGTAAGCGTCTGGTTATGAAAAACCTACCGATACCTGACAACGAGCAGCAACGCATTACAAAGCTCTACAGCTACAATATTCTTGATACGGAAGCTGAACAACAGTTTGACGACCTTACCATGCTGGCCGCTGAGATCTTTGAGGTACCAATATGCCTGATCACTCTAGTTGACGAAGACCGCCAATGGTTCAAGTCCAAGATAGGATTGGATGTCAGCGAAACATCTCGTGAAGTCTCTTTTTGTCAATATGCTATTATGGGAGAAGAGTTGTTGGAGGTAGAAGATGCTAATGAGGATGAACGATTTAGGAACAACCCACTTGTTACCGATCAACCGAAAATTCGCTTTTATGCAAGAGCCCCATTAATAGATGATGAGGGGTTAAACTTAGGAACCCTTTGCGTTATTGACCGGGAGCCAAAAAAATTAGGACAAGATCAAAAAAAAGCTCTTGAAGCCCTTGCTAGTACGGTAGTTAGAATTATTCAATATAGGAAGATAAACAAAGCCAAGGATATATTTCTATCTAACTTCAGCCATGAAATAAGGACCCCGTTAAACGCAATTATTGGATTCACCGATCTAATGCAAAAAACTCCATTGAATGAGGAGCAATCAAAATATATTGATATCGTTTCAATGGCCTCCCGTAATCTGATTCTGCTGATTAACGATGTCCTTGATGTGTCAAGGATTGAAAGTGGCAAACTTGAATTAGAGGAAAAGCCTTTTAGTATTAAAGAATTGCTAGAAGACGTAATAAAGCTTCAAGCTCCATCAGCAAAAATAAAGAATATTAAACTTTTTTCAGTTGTCGATCACGAGATACCGGAATTGGTTTTGGGAGATCAAACAAGACTGCTACAGATTCTTATTAACCTGGTTAGTAACGCAATTAAATTCACTGAAGAAGGGCAAATTGAAATAAAAGCATCTGCTGCCTACCTAAATGAAAATGAGACTACGCTATCTTTTTCAGTAAAAGATACCGGGATCGGGATTGAGGAGGGCAAGCTTAAGGACATTTTTAAAAGGTTTACCCAAGCAGAGACCTCCACAGCAAGGAAATACGGTGGCACAGGTTTAGGGCTAAACATTGTCAAAATGCTAGTGGAACAGCAGAATGGAAAAGTAATGGTGGACAGTGAATTGGGCGTTGGCTCCGAATTCTCATTTGAAATAAAATACCCAATCCCAAATGCAATTAGTGGCGATGATCTTTCGATCCGGAATCATAACACTGAAATAGAAAAATTAGATGGAATAAAAATTTTAGTGGTCGAGGATAATAAGCAAAATCAGTTGCTGGCTTCGGCATACATCAAGAAAAACCATGGCACTTTGGATCTAGCTGAGGATGGTCAGGAAGCTATTGATAAATTAAAAGTAGCACAGTTTGATATTGTGTTGATGGATCTTCAAATGCCTATGATGAATGGCTTTGAAGCAACGGAAATAATTAGAAAAGAAATTGACAAAAAGATTCCAATAATTGCCTGCTCAGCACATTCACTGGCCGGAGAGAAAAGGAAATGCTTACAAAAAGGAATGAATGATTACATTACCAAACCCTATTCAGAATCTGAATTGGTAAACACCCTAAAAGCCTATTATAAAAAAACCGAGATCGGTGATAGATAAAGGACCAAGCCCCTACCGAAACTATATATGAACTATCTTAGATCAGTATTAATGCTGCTAATTATCATAACCAACTTCAGTTGCAGGCAGCAGCAGCCCATGTCCGAAGCACAAGAGACAAAGAGATGGGTCAAAGGCAACCTCCACACTCATTCCTATTGGAGCGATGGAGATGAATTTCCTGAGGTGATCATGGGCTGGTATAAATCGAACGGCTATCAATTCGTGGCTTTGTCCGACCATAATATTCTAGCCGAAGGTGAGAAGTGGATCGTAGTGCCGGAGGATTCTATCTACCAAGCTGGCTTTGCAAACTATCTGCAAAATTACGGATCGGATTGGGTTGAACATAAAGAGGATACGGGACAGATACAGGTCAAACTAAAAACATACGACCAATACAAGGAACGTTTTGAAGAGCCAGAGCAATTTCTGATTATTCGTTCGGAAGAGATCACTGATAGGTTTGAGGACAAGCCACTGCATATGAATGCAACAAATATTCAGAGCAAAATTGATCCACAGGGAGGCAACAGTGTAAAAGAGGTACTACAAAATAATATCGATGCGGTACTAGACCAACGAGAGCAGACAGGTGAACCGATCATCCCGCATATTAACCATCCTAATTTTGGCTATGCCATTGCCCTTGAAGACATGATAGCTCTGCGAGGCGAAAGATTTTTTGAGCTTTACAATGGCCATCACATGGTAAATAATTTAGGGGACTCGGCGCACATGTCAACCGAAGAAATGTGGG
>JBPCUG010000157.1:0-2916 GCA_051011275.1 Cyclobacteriaceae bacterium
GGCAATACTAGTACGGCCGGGGGGTCTTTCACTACAGCCTCTGGCAATGGTAGTATTGCTATGGGATTTAGCACTGAAGCATTGGGCATAAATAGTACTGCTATGGGCCAAAATACACGGGCATCCTCCCGAATTAGTACGGCCATTGGACGCTTTAATATCGGTGGGGGAAACCCAACCGGCTGGGTAGGTGCAGACCCGGTTTTTGAAATAGGAAATGGCTCAAGTAGCAACAGCCGCCGCAATGCTCTTACGGTACTAAAAAATGGCGATGTAGGGATTGACAACAGGTGGCCTTCGGCCAGATTACATATTATTGGAGGGACGGATGTAGGGCCTAGTCTCGGGGGATATATTGTAAACGGAAACCCTTTCGGAGTAAACCTGGCCATTGACAATAATGAAATTATGGTACGCAATAGTGGAGCGCCTTCTCCTTTGTATTTGCAAGCCGAGGGAGGTGACCTAGTAGTCGGTGGTAATATTGTAAACGCCTCTGATCGACAGCTTAAAAGGAATATTCAGGACCTGTCTTATGGGCTGGCTGAGGTGTTAAAACTTCGTCCGGTGAACTATGAATGGAAAAGTCGGCCTGACAACAAAAAGTACCAGGGCTTGATTGCCCAAGAGGTACAAAAGATCATTCCGGAAATCGTTAGTCAAAATGAGGAGGATGAAACGCTTGCCCTTGGCTACACCGAACTAATCCCGGTGCTGATCAAAGCGGTGCAAGAGCAGCAGGCAATTATCAAAGCACAGAACCAAAAAATTGCACAATTGGAAAAAAGACATGACGATGAGAGGAAACTGCAAACACAATTGGATCAGCTTAAAACCCAGTTAGAAAAAATTTCCGGGCAAACTTTCAAACTAACTTCAAATCGCTAAATCATGAAATATATTTTCACCCTAAGTGTTTGTCTATTAGCCTGTTCCTCTAACAGCCAGGGACAACTTCTAGTAGGGAATAACACCAACTTAACTACGGGAAATACTACCATCGCTACCAACGGTTCGGTAGTCAATCAGGGTAGCTTGATCTTCGGAACCGGCGCCACCTTGAGTCTATCGGGGAAAGGTATGCTGAGCTCCGGCAATGAACTGGTCATACCCAATTTGTTTATGCTTGGTTCGGACTATGTGATTGACGGGACCGTAGATTGCCTTGAATCTCTTCAATTAAAAATCGGCACCTTATCTCCCGAACCGGACGCTCAACTGATCCTGGCTGAAGGCGCTTCCATAGTGTCGGAAAATGATGCCCATATCAACGGGCGATTGTACCACCTGGGATCTGGAGAGAAATTTTATCCCCTGGGTAAGAATGGTAATTATACACCAGTGACATTGGTCGGTGTCACCGGTGATGACAATCTACTGGTTGGACTGGAAGCTTTTAACCAAGATCTGGGGATCACTGAATTCCCCGCAGATGTCCTCGGGGCTTCATCAAATTGGTATTGGGAAATAAGCGCTTCGGCAAATTTTAGCGGAGCAAAAATAGTACTTCCGGTTACTGTTGCAGATGCTGGATCAATTGGAGCAGGCGGGGAGGCCACCATCTTGCAAACTGACCTCAACGGTTCAGGAGTCATGGATCTAGGCAGCGATCCCGGCTCGGACTTCTTAAGTATTACCAGCGAATTACCAGCTTTGGGGCCTTATGTGTTATTGGGTTTTGAGTCAGATTTAAAGCCCCTGATTCATAACATTATCACCCCGAAAAACGACGATAAAAATCCGTTCCTGATCATCGATCAGATTGAGGTTATCGCGGAGAACGAAGTGATCCTGCTGGATCGCTGGGGCAACCAAGTGTTTCGGGAACAAAACTTTACCAACTATGCCCGAAATGGTAATGGGAGTCGGCCCTATGATGGCGCTTTTGATAAGCTGCCCTCTGGCAATTATATCTGCCTATTGAAATACCAAGGGGCAGTCAAGAAACAAGTGGTGACGGTACTAGAAGAATGAGTAGCTAGTATCAAGTAGTTGGTATCAATTACGAGGCGAAGAATTAAAACATTAAAAACCATGAAAAAATTATACCAGTTATCAATCATATTTATGGTCCTGGCTTCTGCCACTCGAACCATGGCCCAGGACATCCCTTTGTTCAGCCAAAAAATGACCAACTCATTTATCTATAACCCAGCTATGGCCGGCCTTGAATATGGCTCGGCTACCATCTCCTATCGCAGCCATTTCTCAAATGTAAATGGCGCCGCCAGGGATAACTTCTTCAGTGTGCACGCACCTTTTGTCGATCATCACATTGGAGTTGGCGTCAACTTATTCAGCGAGCAAGTAAACTTTGTCAATAACATCTACACATCGGCTGCATTTGCCTATCATTTAGATCTTGGTGCTCCTGGAACTTTGTCTATGGGTCTTGCTACAGAATACAACAGTTTGGGTTTTGATCAAAATGAAGTTATTGGCGATACTGACGATCCTGTGATCGAAGAACGTCAGTCACGGTTGGATTTTTCTTTCGGCCTAAATTATCAGCATCCCTATTTCACAGTTGGAGTTTCCAGTAATCGAATGGCTTCCTTGTTTGATATAGGGAACAAAGCTCATTTGCTTTCCGGCTATTACTCAGCCTATGCTGCCGGTCAATTGCCTGTACGAGGTGGGGTCGATCAGTTGGAACCTACCTTCACCTATCGCAAGCTATCGGGAGTCACCAATATTTGGAATACAGGGCTCTATTATACTTACAACAACCTGGTTTTAGCCGGAGTGTCTTATCAGAAAGGAGATCTCTTGAGTTTTACGGCTGCCATAAAAGCAGCTGGTAAACTGTGGGTAGGTTATAGCTACGAAATTGTCAATACCACTTATAAAGCCAATCTTGGTAGTACCTCTGAAATAACGCTGCGCTATGATTTTAAGGAGAATAATTCCCGGGAC
>JBPCUG010000158.1:0-3032 GCA_051011275.1 Cyclobacteriaceae bacterium
TATCTGAGAAATTGAAGTAAGGTAAAAATTCCAAGAATATAAAGCCTAACCTTTGGTCTAATTTTATAAATTTGATTGAACCCTCAAATGCCAGCATATGAAATTTGGTAAAGTTAACCCGGAGCAGCTAAACGACCTCGACCTAAGCTTGCCTGCCGATCATCCTGATACGGAAAAGGTGTTGCGGGCAGGGCCAAAGCCGGAGAGGCCTGAAGTATATGTGGGCTGTGCAAAGTGGGGAAGGAAGGAATGGGTTGGGCAGATCTATCCAACCGGCACCAAGGATAAGGACTTCTTATCTCATTACGTTAGGCATTTTAATAGTATTGAGCTTAATTCAACTTTCTACGGTACTCGGAAGTCCATCGTTGAGGGCTGGGCTGAAAAGGCTCCACCTGGATTTAAATTTTCCCCTAAGTTTTTTAGATCGATAAGCCACTTTAAGCGCTTGACCGGTGCCGAAGAGGTAACCGATGCCTATCTCTATATTATTGACAGCTTTGGAGATAATCTAGGCACTAGTTTTTTGCAACTGCCAGAGAATTTCTCACCAAAGAGATTTGAGAATGTAAAAAATTACTTAGAGGGTTTGCCGGAAGATGTATCTATTTCGGTTGAGCTGCGTCATCCTGAGTGGTTGTCAGATGAAGTAGTGGCCAACGAGACTTTTGCGCTTCTAAGTGAGCTTAAAAAAACTGCAGTGATCACCGATGTAGCTGGGAGACGCGATTGCGTGCATCAAAGGCTCACCACTCGAGAGGCATTTATTCGTTTCAATGGTTATGATTTGCATCCCACTGATTATGCGCGATTAGATGATTGGGTACAGCGCCTAAAGTTGTGGCTTGACATGGGTCTTGAACGAGTCTATTTTTATTCGCACCAGACTGATGAAACCAATACCCCGAGAACCTGTGCCTACTTCATTGAGCAGATGAATAAGCATTGCAATACGGACTTAGCTTTGCCGCAGTTTCTTGACTAACCCTCACCATTCAAATCTCACCTTGATCACACAAGTCCATAAGAAGTCCATATTGGATTCTTTGATTGCCATATAGTAAGATTTATCTTTATAAAGGACGAACTAGCTAAAAATCACAAATAACGGCTTTGCTGTAGAGGCTGTCGGGGGCTCAGCGTCTCTGGCGGCCACCTACACTTCAGATAGTTGACCAGGTGTGCGGATTGTGTAAGCCCGCCCTATGTAACCCAAGGGCGGGTCTTGCTTTTTATTATTTACTCAAGTTACTCTTGAGTTCTATTACCTTTTCAGTAAGATCTCCGTCAGATTTTGTCAAGTTTTCCAGCGCCCCCCAGAGATAATCAGGTATTACACCTTCTTGTTGCCATCGGTTTTCCAGGTCTTTTATTAATTCCAGTATATCGGTTTTATTAGATAAACCCTCGACTCCAGCGACATGTGTTCTAAATGAATCAATATGATTGACCTCAATTTCTTGTTCCGGTGAGACCACCTCTTCCAAATCCGATTCATCACTGGTGGTTTCTAGCTCGGGTGAGCTTGGTTCTATAACCGGGGCTTCAGTCACGGACTTGGACATCTGCGTCGAGGGTTTTGGGTCAGATGCTTGCCGATTTTTGTTCTCGGCTACAGCACTCTCTGAGGTAGAGCAACTATTATAGGCTCTAACCATTTCGGCAAGATTCCTGATGCGATATTTTTTTTCTTCCAGCCCGGTAACAACCTCAGGGCAATCCCCTAAGAAATCGCCCATCTGATTCTTGAAATTGAACTTATTCACTTCGATCGACTTGCCATTTTTGGACAAGACACGACTAACCTGGGTAGAGGTTCCATTTTTTGATATGTACCTATATGCGCTTAGTGAGCCTCCTTCCATAAGGATCATAAATAAGCGTTGGTTATGGTAAATCACCGGTTTGAACAGATGTTCGTCTGAGTAAAAAACCGCTTTGGTCAAGTGAGGTTTTAGTTGGAGCTTTTCTCCAGAGGCGGTGACAAATCTGATGGAACGACTGTTGTCAAGAATGGGGTTAAGATGGGCTTTTCCATATACTGTGTCACCCTTTAGTTTTACAAAATATTGTTGCGCCTGACAAGTGATTGCAGTGAGGGCCGAGAGCAAGAATACGATTAGATAGTTCTTCATTGTATATTAAAATTGGCCATTAAAGTTATGAATTGATGGATAATTAAAAAATTGAATTAGACAATTGATGCTGCAGACAATCAATAAGTATTAATATTGCAGGTTTGGTTTTCCTTATTTTTCTTTAGTTTAGCCAGGTAAAAAAGTCAGAGATGGAAATATTAGGCATTGACATCGGGGGCTCGGGTATTAAAGGAGCTCCTGTAGACGTGGTTAAAGGGCAACTACTCACCGAAAGGCACCGAATTCCAACACCACAACCGGCCAATCCTGAAGGCGTTTGTGAGACTGTTGCTCAGATTGTTGAGTTTTTTAAATGGGAAGGTGCAATAGGTTGCGGGTTTCCTGGTGTTGTTAAAGACGAAATAGCGCTAACCGCAGCTAATATTGACAAAGGCTGGATCGGCATCAACATCTCAGATAACATTTCTCAGAAAACAGGTTGCCCTGTTCATGTACTCAACGACGTTGATGCAGCTGGCTTAGCAGAGGCTGAATTTGGGGCTGGTAAGGACCATCCAGGAGTGGTCTTGGTGTTGGCTTTTGGTACTGGTATCGGATCTACAATGCTTATTGACGGTATACAAATACCTAATACCGAATTGGGGCATTTGCTTTTCCATAATGATATTGCCGAACGATATTGTTCCAATGGCACGCGAAAAAATGAAGACTTGAGTTGGGAAGTTTGGGGACAGCGGGTAAACGAATATCTGAATCATGTTGAGAGACTTTTTTACCCTGACCTTATTGTTATTGGCGGGGGAGTAAGTAAATACCACGAAGATTTTTTTCCATATCTACAGACCAAAGCTGATTTGGTACCAGCTCAGCTGCGCAATAATGCCGGCATCATTGGTGCTGCTTGTTCTGCAAAAGCGCTATCTGTTTGATTTG
>JBPCUG010000159.1:0-3518 GCA_051011275.1 Cyclobacteriaceae bacterium
GGCCGGAGAGGCGGCGGTTACCAATACCGTGGAAGCAGTAGAGGATACCGCCCACTGGGTAGCAGAGAATCCACGTAGCATCGGAACTACGGTAGGAGAGTTTATTCCCGATGCGGCTGCGGCCTACTTCACAGGCGGTACTTCTCTAGCAGCTAGTGGTGCGCGAGTGGCAGGTAGAGAAATCGTGGAAGAGGTAGTAGAAGAAACAGTTGAACGAGCCGTGCGTGAAGGACTGGAAGAAGCTGGTGAAGAAGCTGCGGAAAGGGCTGTGAGGGAGACTGGCGAGGAAGTGGCTGAGCAGGCAGTCAAGGACACGGCCGATGAATTGCCAGAGGTAGTGGTAAGGGAAGGAGATGAGGTGGCAGATGACTTGGTCGATGAAATACCTCCCGAAAAAACGAAAGGCAGAAGACCATCAGAGCCAGAGTATCCAGTAAGAAATGCTGACGGCACACTTTCAGAATATGGCAAGTGGTATTACGAAAGACCCTCCGGTTATCGGTCAGGAGTCAGGGATGATGTATGGGAAGCGGCTGAGGATACCAACGGAGATGTCTTTGATCCCCTGACCGACCGAAAAATTGATCCGGATGATCCATGGGATATGGGCCATCAGCCAGGTTATGAATTTAGGAAGCATCAGCAAAGTGCGGCGGACAGGCAAATTAGCAGAGAACAATTTTTAGATGAGCATAACAACCCTGATCATTACCGCCCTGAGCTTCCATCATCCAATCGGTCACATGCCGATGAAATGCTTGATGATACTTATTTTGGAGATTAGTTTTTAGTATATTTAATAAACTACAAGGATGCCTGAAGCAACAGTTGACAATAAGCAAATAGCAAAATATGCTGCCCCAATTTTAGGAATAAATCCATCTGCCCAAAGATTTTGGGATGAAGATCGGAAAAACTCCCTTGATATCTTTAGTGTCGACGATCCTACCAATCAAAAAATGAAATTCTATGGAACAATAGGAGTTTCGGATGCAACACTGAAGATTGGTGGTGAGGAACAATCCTTTAGACTGGAGCTGGTAATCGGAGGGGATAGAACGCTAAAAAAAATTCCTAATATCCTCTCTACGTGTGGTTTCTACATTACCAAAGATGAGTGGGAATGCAGGCCGGGAGCTGTTTTTATGAGAATGGTGCAAATGTATTATCCGGAATTTGAGATGAAGCATGTATATTTTAGTCCGCCTTTTCCATGGCAGGATAAACTAAAGCCTTTGCAGCTCGAAACTAAAAAAGTTGTCTGGTTGCTTGCAGTGCCCATATCAGAACAGGAGTTGCAGTATAAACGTGACAATGGGGACAAAGCTCTTGAAGCATTATTCGAAGAACATAGTGTAGATGTCTTTGATCTAAAAAGGCGGTCCATAATTTAAGGAATTTAATCCTTTTCGAACTAGTAATTTGATGATCTCCCTAGCAGGAGAAGCATCTCTGGGCCCACCGTTTCGTTTTGATTTCTCCCATATGTACGCCTCAATTGCAATAAGTACATTTATCTGTCATTGCAAATATGTTCCTAAAAAACTTAGCATATTTGCTATTTATCTAAGGACACGTGCTTATGAGAACTATTCAACGCATCATCGATACTGTCTACGTGAAAATGGGGCCCATGACTATTGGTCAGCCTCTACCGATCCAAGGGTTGGATCAGATAAGTCCGTTTCTTTTACTGCATCATGCCGGGCCGATCCCAGTGCAGGCTGGCAAAAATCCCATGCACATAGGGGCACACCCGCATCGTGGGTTTGAGCCGATTACTTTTGTCTTTAACGGATCTGTAGAACACCACGACTCTTTAGGCAATCACAGCGTCATAAAAGCAGGCGGTGTACAATGGACTACTGCTGGAGCAGGTATCGTGCACTCCGAAAGCGCCGCTCCCGACTTTGTGGCAGAAGGAGGAACTCTGGAGATCATTCAGCTGTGGATCAATCTGCCTCGGGAGTTAAAGTTAACACCAGCGGACTATCACGGGTTACAGCGTGATGCGATTCCCTCTTCTAACGATGACAATGTTAGGGTCAATGTTATTTCCGGATCTTACAATGATATTGAAGGTCCCGTGAAAAGTCTGACCAGTATCACTGCGTATACCATTGAGCTTGGGGCCACTGGAAAAGTAGATTTTCAATTCCCGATAGACCAAAATCTACTTATCTACCAATTGAATGGAAGCACCATCATAAATGGAGAAACGGTCACTGAGAAGCAACTGGTCTACTTTAAGCGGGACTATTCGGAAGTTACCGTAGAAGCGAAGACTGAAAGTGTCCTATTGTTGGTCGCCGGCAGCCCAATTGATGAACCTTTGGCACAGTATGGCCCATTTGTTATGAATACCCAACAGGAGATCATGCAAGCGGTGGAGGATTACCAAACTGGTAAAATGGGAACATTGGCTAGCTAGCAGCCGAACCTCAATTATAAAGCAGGTTAGTCCGGGTAAATTTGACTAAATTGTTAGACACAACTTAATTACCAATATTGGTCATTCATATCCACCGCCCTTTAATTTTAGCCCTTATTTGTTTTTGGTCAGTGGCCAGTCATGATTTGATTGCACAATATAGCTTATCGGGTAAAACCAAGGACGCCCAAACGGGTAAACCGATCCCATTTGTAAATGTTTGGATCACTGGCTCTTCCTATGGCACTTCTACTAATATTGACGGCGATTTTGAAATGAAGATAGGCACTAAGTGGTTGGGGCAAGGCCACACTATTTCCCTATCTTCCATAGGGTACAATTCACAGCAGCTCACCCTGGATCAGATGGATCTGTCCGCCAATCAACTAATCAATCTGGAGCCAACAGCCACCAGTTTGTCAGAAGTAGTTATACAAGGGAAAAGAAAAAAAAAGGAGGTTAAACAAGCGAGACTGCTGGTGCAAAAAGCCCTGGCTAAGATTCCAAAGAATTACGTGGCCCAACCCTATTTAGCCAATACTTTTTATCGTCACTATTGTAGTGAAAACGACGACTATGTCAGATTGATAGAAGCAGCTTTGGACATTTATAGTCCTCGCAATAATTTCGAATACCGGACGCTACCTGATGACAGGTTAGCCTTCAAAGTGACTCAGCTCCGAAGAAGTTTTGATTTTACCGAAAGTGCAAAAGTGTACCATCCTTCGATATCTATTAATTATTTATTAAGTAATGATTTCACTTCGTTTGATTACCATAATCCACTCAAGTCCGAATTAAGTGATTATGATTTCTATATTTCAGATACTACCTATTTAGATCAAGAGCCAGTGATTAGGGTGCAATTTGAGCCTAACCAAGGCCCCGAACAAACTGGCAAGATCACTTATTCCGGCACTTTGTTCATCCTCGAAAATGATCTGGCCTTCATCAGGGCAGAAATAGAGGAAGTGAAAAACAAGAGGTTGCTAACAGACAGCATTTATTCAGCAACCGGAAAAATAGTGACTTTCAAGGAATACCGAAATAAATATTATCTGGATCGGGTAACCAGTGACCTTAGGGT
>JBPCUG010000160.1:0-2965 GCA_051011275.1 Cyclobacteriaceae bacterium
GGCCTGTACAAAGAGGAGCGGATCATTACCAGCCCGCAAGGTGCAGTTATAAAAATTGAAGGCGGTGCAGAGGTGATAAACTTTTGTGCAAATAACTACTTGGGGTTGTCGTCGCATCCAAGGGTAATTGCTGCAGCTAAAGCTGCGATTGACAGCCACGGGTATGGTATGTCGTCGGTACGGTTTATTTGTGGTACCCAGGATATACATAAAGAGTTGGAAAGGAAAACATCGGAATTCTTAGGTACTGAAGATACCATCCTTTATGCTGCTGCCTTTGATGCCAATGGTGGTGTCTTTGAACCACTTCTTGGTCCTGATGACGCCATAATTTCTGACACACTCAATCACGCATCAATTATTGACGGAGTGCGCCTGTGTAAAGCACAAAGGTTTCGATACAAGCATAACGATATGGAAGATTTGGAGGCCAAACTAAATGAGGCTTCCAATGCCCAAAACAAGATCATAGTCACCGATGGTGTATTTTCAATGGACGGAACCATCGCGCAGCTAGACAAGATCTGTGATCTGGCCGATCAGTACAAAGCATTGGTAATGTCAGACGAATGCCACTCCACTGGCTTTATGGGAACACAAGGCCGTGGCGTTCATGAGTACCGTGGAGTAATGGGGCGAGTAGACATTATCACAAGCACTCTAGGTAAGGCCTTAGGTGGCGCCTCCGGGGGTTTCACTTCAGGGCGCAAGGAAATCATAGACCTCCTTAGACAAAGGTCCCGACCTTACCTTTTCTCCAATACTTTAGCCCCATCCATTACCGGCGCTTCAATAGCTGTTCTGGATCTGCTCTCAGAGACCACCGAATTAAGAGACAAGCTAGAGGCGAATACAAAGTATTTTCGGAAGCAGATGACCGCAGCTGGTTTTGACATCGCTCCGGGTGAACATCCTATTGTTCCTATCATGTTATATGACGCTGTGTTGTCACAGCAGTTTGCGGAGAAATTGTTAGGCAGGGGCATTTATGTAATCGGCTTTTATTTTCCTGTGGTACCTAAAGGTCAAGCCCGTATCAGAGTGCAAATATCGGCGGTACATGATAAGGAGCATTTGGATAAGGCGATAGAAGCATTTACAGAGGTTGGGAAGGAATTGGGAGTTTTGGAGTAGGGTTGCTTTGGCGCCTCCTCGTCTCACGTTGTGGTCAGATAGTTAACAAGAACCTAAATTTACGAATCATCGTATTTCAAGTAAAACCTAGACATTATGAGAAATAGCAGACTTAGCTCATTCGCTCGCGGATTTATGGTAATTGTCAAAGGCGAATTAGGGGCCTGGGCTATTCTTGGTTTTATCAGCCTGATTATTTATCTGTTTACCATGTTATTATGATAGTAGCTTAGCGATCCCCGATCCTTTACTCGGAGCACATTAGTTCTCCCTAACCTTACATTAGTAGGTAACCCAAGTACATTTCCTCCTTTTTTTGCCCCTTTTGTTCCACCTTGCAGGCTGATTTACAAAGAGTTGGTCGGTTTTAGTCCAGCTATGCAAGAATTGTCAATTAAAATAATCATAGTATGAAAATTTATGGTCTAATAATGGGCTTGTTCCTATTTGCATTTACCGCAAATGCGCAAGACACTTACAACAAAGGTGAGATCACCTTAAAAAATGGTAAAACACAAGAGGGCTATGTGCTTATCAACTATTCTTACCCGCAACGGTTCCAATCGTCTGTAACCTATATCTCGGAATCGGCATACAAAAAGTTTAAGAAATCAGGTAAGGTAAAGGGCAAACAAAAAAAGACGCTTAAGCCAAAGGATATTCAAGGGTTTTCCTTGGAGAACGGAATGGTGGCTAAGACCGTCCAATATACCGACCTTAGCTCCAAAGGAGTTGGGATGATCCCCAAAAAGTTAATCTTGGAGCAAATCGCCGACGGGAAAATCGATATGTACAAGATGTACAGCAAAACCACAGGGAAAATCTCGCTAGCCATTGCTGATGCGCGCAGAGCAGGTGAACTGGCTGACTATATCACCAGTAACTTTCAACTTCTGGTGCAGAAAGACACCAAAAATCCCAAAAACGTAGCTGTATTAAATATCTTAAAGTTGATTGGAGACAATCAGGAGGTCAAAGAAAATTACGATAACAACGTTTATGGGTTAAGGGATCAGTTTTCGCAACCACTTAAGGAAGGCAAACTAGTCACGAAAAGATACGAAGAGGCATTCCTGAAAATGCTGAATGCCTATAACAACGGCTAATCTCAATTTTCATATGCGTGTCAACTTATGACGGCACGCATATGAATGTTTTCCGAAGACGAAAAATACCTTCACCCTTTAAGCCTCGGCCAATTCCGGGTCACTATCCTTTGTCTGAATGTCAGGATCTTTGGCTTGCCCAAAAATATTCTTATCCGGCTTCTCTTCCAGGTAATATGATTTGATTTTATCCCTGATCTCCATAGTGGAGAGGTTGGGCTTCAGTTTTCCATTTTGCACCAGTGACATTTGGCCAGTTTCTTCCGAGACAACCAGGATCAGTGTGTCCGTAGCTTCCGACATACCTAAAGCAGCACGATGCCTTAAGCCATACTGGGCCGGTAAGTTGTCTTGTTCAGACACAGGCAGGATGCAGCGAGCCGCTTTGATCTTCCCCTGATAAATAATCACGGCTCCATCGTGCAGCGGACTGTGCTTATTGAAAATGGAAAGCAGCAGTCGCTTGGAAATAACTGCATCCAATTCATCTCCTGACTCGGCATAAAACTTCAATGGCGTATTTCTAGAAAAAACAATCAAGGCCCCATTGTTTGAGCCACCCAGGCTTTTCGCCGCATCGATCACTGCAGTGAGGTTAAGCGGTTGGAAATCTTGAGTGTCTTTTCCAAAAAGTCTTTTGAACAGGTTTTCCCGATTAAAGGCAGTGGTCCGGCCGATCAACATCAAAAATTTTCTGATCTCAGGTTGAAAGAGTATGATCACAG
>JBPCUG010000161.1:0-3267 GCA_051011275.1 Cyclobacteriaceae bacterium
CATTTAAAAAGTTCGAAGAGATGCTTATAACAAAAAGGCCTGCTAGACCTTTTAGATAAACGGATTGTAACGCTGCACCTTATTCTTTAAGGCCTCCCGATCCATTTTTAAATTGGAATCGTCAACCAACGCCGTCCACAGCTCATCAATTACCTCTTTCCTGTAGCCAAGGCGCATGGCCATATCCTGGCAAAACAGCAATTCTCGCCTATCGACATCATCATCGATATTCATCAAGCGCACCACCTGATAGAGGTAGTCAAATTTGGCATCACTAGTCAGCGCCCCAAATGATTCCATCGGCTTTGGATACTGAAACATCGTTTCTAGCTCTAAAGGGTCAAAGTTATTTTTTTCGGCTATCTGGGTGATCATTTGCCGCTCCTGATCAGTAACCTTCCCATCGATCATGGCCAAATGAATCAGTAAGTTCAATTGGGCCTTTAAGACAATATCCATATTAAAAAATTGAACTGCAAAGGTACTCAGCCGGCTGATAACTTCCGTCAGTAATATACCAATTTAAAACGTGATAACCGCCAAATAAGTATTACAACCAGCGCCAAAAGGATATCAGCTGCATTAATATTAATCCCTTCCCTAAGTTCTCCTGCATCTTTTGTATTTTCAAACCGAACTTTATCGCCTATCAAGTTTTGAGTTTTTGGGAATTTCTTCAAACCTATTATCCTTACCTGCTGATCCCGGTTATAAGTGCTTTGGTGGGTTGGTCCACCAATATTCTAGCGCTGAGAATGACTTTCCATCCACTGGAATTCTTTGGCATCAAACCATACCTGGGCTGGCAGGGTATCATTCCTTCAAAAGCTGGAAATATGGCTGCCAAAGCCGTCGATCTGATCACAGGTAAGCTGCTGAAGATCGAAGAGTTGTTCTCACACCTGGATGCCACCAGAGTCACTCAGGAGATGGGACCAGAGCTTGACAGGGTATCAAAAAAGATCATTAAAGAAGTAATGGAATCGCAAGCTCCGGTTATTTGGCTAGGTATGCCTAAATCTGCCAAAGATCAGCTTCATCAAACGGTAGCAAAAGAGCTGCCCATGGTGGTGGAAGAGATGATGGAGGAGCTCAAAAATAATGTTAATGAATTTTTTGATGTAAAGAGCATGGTGGTAGAAACTTTGGTGAAAGACAAGCAGCTATTGAATCACATTTTTCTCAAATGCGGCGAAAAGGAATTTAAATTTATCGAGCGCTCCGGGGCTTATTTTGGTTTTATTTTTGGCCTATTCCAGATGGTTGCCTGGTACTTTTATCAGCCGTGGTGGTTACTACCGCTGGCTGGAGTAACGGTCGGATACCTCACCAACTGGCTGGCGCTAAAACTGATCTTCCAACCTTTGAAACCAGTAAAGATCGGACCATGGAACGTGCAGGGGCTGTTTATAAAGAGACAACCTGAAGTGGCTGAAGAATATGCTAAAATTGTTGCTGGTCAAATCCTCACTTCGCCCAAAATATTTGACAGTATCTTCTATGGACCTACGGCCCACAAAGTAGCTTCAATGGTGCAGCTGCATGTAACCCGGGTAGTGGATCTTACCGCCGGAAGCTCCAAGCAATTGATCCAGTTGATCACCGGAGAGAAGAAATACCAAGTGATAAAGAATATTGCTTTTTCAAGCTTTATCGAAGACCTGCGCATTACCATCAGTCAGGTATTTGTTTATGCTGAGGAGGCGTTGGATCTTGAAAGGACTTTGAAGCAACGAATGCAGGGACTAGAAGCCCCTGAATTTCAAAGCTTTTTAAGACCGGTCTTTCAGGAGGACGAATGGAAGCTCATTTTAGTAGGTGCCATTTTAGGTGGCCTGGCAGGGTTAATACAATTATATGTGTTTTTTTAAGGCAGCTAAAAGACTTCCGAAGTTTTTGAAACTTAGGAAGTCTAATTTGAGTCTATGAGAGGTAAACAGACCTACGAGGTTTTGAAAACCTCGTAGATCTAATCCAGATTTGTTGATATGAAAATCTTGCTCCTTGGCGCTACCGGTCGCACCGGAAAGTTGATACTACAGCAAGCCTTGAAAAGGGAGCATACAGTTATAGCCTTGGTACGAGACCCGAGTAAAGTGTCGGTTAAAGACCCCAATCTGAGCTTGCTTTCAGGAACTCCAGCTAACCCTTCGGACTTGGAGAGATGCTTCAAATCAGAAACTATTGACACGGTAATCAGTGCGCTTAATATTTCTCGCACATCTGATTTTCCCTGGGCGTCTTTGAGAGCACCCAAAAATTTTCTCTCCCAAGTCATGACCAACCTACTGCCACTGATGGATGACCATCATGTCAGACGGTTGGTGGTGATGAGCGCTTGGGGTGTGGGCAAAAGTCGCAAATACCTACCGGCCTGGTTTCGTTGGATCATTGATAACACTAACGTCGGCGCTGCCTATACAGATCATGAAGTGCAAGAGCACTTGATCGCTGAGTCGCAATTAGATTGGACCATCATACGGCCGGTTGGTCTAACTAACTCAAGTAAGTCAAAACCGATAAAGGTTTGTCTGGATTCGGAACAAAAGCTATCATTGACCATAAGCCGCAAGGATGTGGCACAGTTTGTATTAGAAGCGGCTGAATCGGGAGGTTATATAAAACAAAGGCCGGGGATTTCGAATTAGCATCATAGAAGTATGAATTATGAAAGACATTTCAAGTATCAGGAAAGCAACCTCGGCAGATTTATCCGCAATAGTAAAAATGCTTGCAGATGACCCCTTAGGCGCTAAACGTGAACACTTCCGGGACCCGTTACCAAAAGCGTACCATGAAGCTTTTGAAGCGATTGATGGTGATCCGAACCAGGCTTTGATGGTCGCGGAAATTGAAGGAGCTGTTGTAGGTACCTTCCAACTGACCTACATTCCGTATTTAACCTATCAAGGCAGCTGGAGAGTGCAAATAGAAGCGGTGAGAGTGCATAGCGACCATCGTGGCCAAGGCTTAGGAAAGCAACTCTTTGAATGGGCGATTGAGCAAGCCAAAGAAAAAGGTGCTCACGTCCTGCAGTTGACCACCAACAAACAACGACCTGACGCCTTGGCTTTTTACAAAAGCTTGGGTTTTGTGGCCTCTCACGAAGGCATGAAACTACATTTGAGGTAAATCCGTAGACCACTAAAATAAACTAAAGTGCGAAATGTACCATGTCTATTTGGCATCCCTATTTTTGATCATGTCTTTGACCGGCGACTTTAAGTCAGACCAGCTTAAGTACAACCGGGTAAGAAATGCCTATGC
>JBPCUG010000162.1:0-5623 GCA_051011275.1 Cyclobacteriaceae bacterium
AAAAAATAAACCAAAGTAACATGTCGATTTTAGCATTTCAAATGCCCGAGAAGGTGGCCATGGAGAAGGCCGATGATTTTAGAGGCCTATTCACTTTCAAACCACTGGAGAAAGGTTACGGAGTCACAGTTGGTAATGCGCTTAGGAGAATTCTGTTATCTTCTTTGGAAGGGTATGCAATTACAGGAATTAAGGTCCCTGGGATATTGCACGAATTCTCTACTATTGAAGGCGTTGTCGAGGATGTGGAGGAGATGATCCTCAATATGAAAATGGTGCGCCTGAAAAAGGTGTCGGATATTATAGACAACAAGGTTACTATTTCATTAAAGAATCAAAAGCACTTCAAAGCTGGTGATATTACGAATTTTACCAACTCATTTGAAGTACTCAACCCAGATCATTTAATCTGCACATTGGATGAATCCGTTTCTCTGGAGCTGGAACTAACGGTAGAAAAGGGAAGAGGTTATGTGCCCGCGGAGGAAAACAAACCGTCGGAGCAGATCTTCGGATACATTCCAATAGACGCTACCTTTACTCCCATAACCAATGTAAAGTACAACGTTGAAAACACCCGGGTGGAGCAAAAGACTGACTACGAAATGTTGATCCTGGATATCGAAACTGATGGTTCTATCCATCCCGAGAATGCTTTAAAGGGGGCGGCTAACATTTTGATCCAGCACTTTATGTTGTTTTCTGATCAGACAATGTTCTTAGAAGCTGCTGATCAGGGAGAACCTGAAACCGTAGATGAGGAAATGTTGCATATGCGGAAGTTGCTTAAGACACCGCTTAATGATCTTGACCTTTCCGTACGAGCCTACAACTGTTTGAAAGCTGCCGACGTGAAGACGTTGGGTGATTTGGTGCGATTGGAAATTTCTGACATGATGAAATTCAGAAACTTTGGCAAGAAATCCTTGGCGGAGCTGGAGCAACTTGTAGCAGATAAAAATCTTACTTTTGGCATGGATCTGTCAAAGTACAAATTAGATGAAGAGTAAGAAATAATGAGACACGGTAAGAAATTCAATCATCTTGGTCGAACCAAGCCTCACCGGAAAGCGATGTTGTCAAATATGGCTTCCTCGTTGATACTCCACAAGAGGATAGTTACTACAGTAGCCAAGGCTAAGGCACTTAGAGGCTTTGTTGAACCATTGATCACCAAAGCCAAAGAAGATACCACTCACTCTCGAAGGGTAGTATTCAGCTATTTGCAAAATAAAGAATCAGTGAAAGCGCTGTTCGACGATGTTTCGGATAAAGTGGCTCAGCGTCCTGGTGGCTATACCCGCATTCTGAAAACTGGAAACCGATTAGGTGACAATGCCGATATGTGCGTTATGGAACTGGTAGATTACAATGAAGCTTTACTAAAAGAGGCTAAGCCAGCCAAGACCAAGACCAGACGTAGCAGAAGAGGAGGAGCAAAAGCCGCTGCAACTGCTACTGCTGGAGCTGCAGCAACTGAAGCTGTGGTCGATACGGAAGCAGCAGCAGCTGTGGAGGAAGTGGTCGAGGAAGTCTCCGAGCAAGTGGAAGAAGCTGGCGAAGCAGTTGACCAAATAGCTGAGGAGGTTGAAGAGGCTGCTGAAGTTGTTGAAGAATCGGTGGCTGATGTACAAGCTAAAGAAGAAGCAAAGGCTGAGGAACAATCAACTGAAGAAACTCAAGCTGAAGAAGAGGTAACTGAAGAAACGGCCAGCGAGGCCACTGAGATGGAGGATGAATCATCCAGCCAGGAAGAAGCTGCTGAATCTGGAGAGGAGGAATGATCTTGATTTTTTTAAAATATTTAAGGGATTAAACAGATGTTTGATCCCTTTTTTTATTTTTGTGAAAATATACGAACCGATAATAGCTCATTAATAACAAGGTATGCAAGCTGAATCCAGACAAAAAGCTTTTTTGCTATTAGAAGATGGAAGCCTGTTTGAAGGGGAGGCCATAGGAAAGATTGGAACAACAGGTGGTGAAATTTGCTTTAACACAGGCATGACTGGCTATCAGGAAATCTATACAGACCCTTCCTATTTTGGCCAAATTATAGTTAATACTACCTCTCATATTGGGAACTATGGCACTATAGATTCCGAGCAGGAGTCAGATCACCCACAAATAAATGGGTTAGTGGTGAACAGCTTTTCTCAAGACTACAGCCGCAACATTGCTCATCAATCTCTAGATGAGTATTTGATAAAGCACGAAATAGTGGGAATATGCGATGTCGATACCAGAAAAATAGTAAGATATATAAGGAGCAAAGGGGCGATGAATGCTATCATTTCTTCGGAATTGACGCAATTGGAGGATTTGCAAGTCAAGTTGCAGGAGGTGCCAAGTATGGATGGGTTGGAATTAGCCTCCACAGTAAGTACGGACAAACCTTACTTGCTTGGAGACGTTGATAGTGAGTTGAAAGTGGCGGTTTTGGACCTTGGGGTGAAGAAAAGTATTTTAAAGAACTTGGTCCAGAGGGGATGCCATTTGAAGGTTTTCCCAGCTAAAACCACTTATGAGGATATGGAAAAGTGGCAGCCAGATGGATATTTTATATCTAATGGTCCAGGGGATCCCGCACCAATGGATTATGCGGTTGAGACAGTAGCTAAAATTCTAGATAACGATCAACCGGTCTTTGGTATTTGTCTAGGTCATCAGATCCTGGCATTGGCTAATGGTATCTCCACTTATAAAATGCATCATGGCCACAGAGGTTTGAATCACCCCGTTAAGAACATGGTTACCGGAACCTGCGAGGTGACTTCCCAAAACCATGGATTTGGAGTGAAGGCGGAAGAGATTTCCAACTCAGACAAAGTAGAGATCACCCACGTAAATCTAAATGACAAAACCATAGAAGGTATCAAGGTAAAGGAAAAGAATGCATTTTCGGTACAATATCATCCTGAGGCTTCTCCAGGGCCTCATGATTCAAGATATCTATTTGATGACTTCATTAGCTTGATCAAGAAAACAGTGTCCAAAGAGAAAATAGCATGAGCATAATTGAAAATATAAAAGCAAGGCAAATTTTGGACTCTCGAGGAAACCCGACGGTCGAAGTTGATGTCATTACCACTGATGGATATGTGGGACGTGCCGCGGTGCCTTCAGGAGCCTCAACCGGGGTACATGAGGCGGTAGAACTTCGTGATGGAGACGACTCGAAGTTTTTGGGAAAAGGCGTTTCAAATGCAGTGGCTAACGTCAATGGACAAATATCTGAAGCCGTTATCGGGTATTCTGTTTTTGAGCAGAACTTGATCGACAAAATAATGATTGACATCGACGGTACCGATAATAAGTCAAAGATAGGCGCTAATGCAATTTTGGGGGTCTCTTTAGCTACGGCTAAGGCGGCGGCTATGTCTGCAGGACAATCTCTGTACCGCTATATTGGAGGAGTAAACGCTAATACGCTGCCGGTACCAATGATGAACATTCTCAACGGTGGCAGCCACGCTGACAATAGTATTGACTTCCAGGAGTTTATGATCATGCCCGTTGGGGCGGCCTCATTTTCTGAATCATTGAGAATGGGTACTGAAATATTCCACCATTTGAAAAAGGTATTAAGTGCTAGTGGTCTTTCCACCAATGTAGGAGACGAAGGTGGTTTTGCCCCCAACATCACCTCAAATGTAGGGGCCATTGAAGTGGTCTTACAAGCAATTGAAAAAGCGGGTTTTAGGCCGGGGGAAGATGTGTTTATTGCACTTGATGCAGCTAGTTCCGAGTTTTATGACAAGGAGTCAGGGCAATATCATTTTAAAAAATCCACTGGTGATAAGTTGTCATCCTCCGAAATGGCGGCGTACTGGGCCGACTGGGTTAACAAGTATCCCATCCTTTCCATTGAAGATGGCATGGATGAAGATGATTGGGATGGATGGAAGGAATTAACCGATTTAACCGGCGACAAAGTCCAACTGGTTGGTGATGACCTATTCGTAACCAACGTAAACCGGCTAAATCGTGGACTTGAAATGGGTGTGGCCAATTCAATATTGATCAAGGTAAATCAAATTGGTAGCCTTACCGAAACCATTGATGCAGTTAACCTGGCTGCCAGGAATTCTTATAAAAGCGTTATGTCCCATCGATCCGGAGAAACGGAGGACAATACTATCGCAGACCTTGCCGTAGCATTGAATACCGGTCAAATCAAGACCGGTTCTGCTTCCAGGTCAGATCGTATGGCGAAATACAATCAATTGCTTCGAATAGAAGAGGAGTTGGGTGAAATTGCCTATTTTCCTGGGGCAAACTTTTAGCCGTGGAAAGAAGGGATAGAAGTCAAAACGATTTGAGCCAGACTTCAGATTTTATTTTTTTAAGATAATAACTTACCTTAGCAGCAGTTAAAGTAGAAATATGAAAATAAAAATTCCTAAAATTACCTCGAACTTCTATTTTATCTCAGCTGCACTTTTATTGGTTTGGATGATATTTTTTGACTCAAATGACCTACTAACTCAGTATAAGCGGACTACCAAGATTAACGATCTGGAGGATAAAAAAGAGTTTTATCAAGCCAAAATTACTGAAGTACAAAAAGATAGGGAGGAACTTCTTAGCGATGATGAGTTGTTAGAAAAATATGCCCGTGAAAAGTATTTGATGCGTAAGAAGAATGAAGATCTGTACATTATTGTCGAAGATTAGTAATTCATTAATTCATTTTAACGTTATTCAGGGGCTAGAAGCCCCTTTTTGCTTTCTTAATTTTACCATATGAAAAGAGTGTTTTTAATTGTTACGTTTTTGATCTGCTCCATTACAGTTTGGGCGCAGAGGGAAATCCCGGATGATTATAAGCCTCCATTCAGAGAAAGAGTGTATCTGGGTGGCAATTTTGGGTTGAACTTTGGAACCCTCACTTATATCGAGGTATCTCCCTTGGTAGGATATATGGTTACCAACAGATTTTCCACCGGACCTAGTATTACCTATCGCTATTTCAAGGACAAACGATTCCTGCCCTCCATATCTACTTCCATTTATGGGGCAGGTGTTTTTGGTAGATACAATCTTACCGACTGGCTGTACGCCTATACTGAATACGAATCCATTAATGTAGAATATTATAACCAGACGGAGAGCGCTTATATCCGGGATTGGGTCCCGGGTTACTTTATTGGAGGAGGAATTTTTCAGCCGATAGGCGGTCGAGCGGGAATAGGAGTGACTTTACTATTCAATCTTTTGCACGACGATGAGAAGTCTCCGTATCCTAATAATGTGATCCTTAGGGCTGGTATCACCTTATAAGAAATAATTAGAACTCTAACTCCAACTCATCTGCCAGCGCTTTGAGATCTTTTATCACCGGCTCAATTAAAGGGATACCCTCTCTTATTCTTCGGTTTTCGGCTTCCCTTTCAGGATCTCCAGGTACGTTCACCGGTTGTTTCGGATCTACGGGTTGACTTTGTCTAAATCGTCGGATCCATTGGTCCATGTGTTCCTTAAACTCTTGGGCCGGTCTAAATGCGTCCACCCTCAACGCGCCAAAGAAATGACCAATGCCTTCACCCACCGGATCGTCAGAAGGCGCTAGAAAGCTTACAAAAGGAGGCACCCATGGTCCGTAGTTGGCTCCGGAAAGTAC
>JBPCUG010000163.1:0-2745 GCA_051011275.1 Cyclobacteriaceae bacterium
AAGACGTTTTTCTTTACTTTAGGATCTTCAATAATAGCCTCAATCACCAGATCACAAGGTCCGAAATCCAGCAGCTTGTCAACCGGTTTTATATTACCACTGATTTGATCGGACTTGGCCTGATCTATCTTGCCTTTTTCTATCAATCGGGCCAAGATCTTATCAAGTTTCTTACTGCTGCCAGCCAGTACACCACGGTTTGTTTCGTAAACCAGCACCTGACAACCTGCGGTGGCTGCAACCTGGGCAATACCACTTCCCATGGTGCCATAACCGATGATCCCAACTGTCAATTTATCCGGCATAAGAGATTAGATGCATTTAAAATAATCGAAGGGCTCCAGGCAATCATTGCATTGAAAAAGGGCTTTGCAAGCCGTCGATCCAAACTGACTGACCATACGTGTATTTTGGGAGCCGCAGTTGGTGCATTTTACCAACTTTTCTTCACCTAACAAAGCTTTCTTATCACCGGTTGCAGACAAGGGAGGGGCAATACCATAAGCTTCTAATTTATCGCGTCCTTGTTTGGTGATCCAGTCACTGGACCAAGCGGGGGATAAGACTGACTTTATCTCGGGTTGATAGCCCGCCTGGAATAACGTATTATGTATGTCGGTAGCAATGGTATCCATGGCCGGGCAACCTGAATACGTGGGAGTAATGGTAACCACAACATGTTTGCCATTAACCTCAACATCTCGTACGATACCCATATCAGTTACTGATAGCACCGGAATTTCGGGGTCACATACCTTTGTCAGAAGATCGAAAATTTCTTTATGTTCTGTAATGGCTACCATTCCATGTTGGGATAAGTTCGCTGCATATACTGTAGTTCGGTCAGGATAAAACCCATGTGCTCGGAGTGGTATCCCTGCTTTCCTCCGGTTTGGTGTTGGGGAATCTCGGGGATACTTAAAGTAGCTTCCTTTAGAACTTCATAAATCATTTGTTCAAGTGGTTCGCTTAACTGAGCCAAGTCAGCGCCGACTCCGGTTTTTTTCATTTTCTCTTCAACCGTTGTCTCTTCCTTAAGCTCTCCCAGGTAGGGCCATAGGTGGTCAACCGCTGTTTGCAGCTTTTGACGACTTTCCTCAGTCCCATCTCCCAATCTCTTCATCCAATGCGAGGAGAAGCGCTGGTGGTATTGTACTTCTTTCAATGATTTGGTGGCTATGGCTGCGATTTGTGTATCACTACTTTCGGTGAGCTGCTGCAGCAATAACAAATGATAAGTATCAAAAAAGAAAGACCGGGCGATGGTATTACCAAAATCTTCATTGGGTTGCTCTACCAGAAGTACGTTTTTGTATTCATTCGGATAACGCAAAAATGCAATGTCATCTTCCTTGTTGGTACCGGATTTCACTTCTGCTGCATATTGGAAATAGCTTCGGGTTTGCCCCCATAAGTCTAGTGAGATATTGGTTAGAGCGATATCAGTCTCAAGACTAGGTCCATGGCCGCACCATTCCGAAAGACGGTGGCCGAGGATCATGGCATTGTCCCCCAGAAGCAAAAGGTATTGATAAAGTTGATCTTTCATTTAAATGTGCTTTAGCTCATCTGGCAAATCATAAAAGGTGGGATGCCTGTATACTTTATCTTTGGCCGGCTCAAAAAGCTCACCCATTTTTTCCGGGTTAGAAGCAGTAATATTTTCTGAGGCCACCACCCAAATGCTCACACCTTCGCTACGTCGGGTGTAAACATCTCTTGCATTCTCAATGGCCATTTGTGCGTCGCTAGCGTGGACACTGCCTGCATGTCTGTGCTCCAAGCCATTCTTGCTACGAATGAATACTTCCCATAATGGCCAATCTTGTTTCTTTTTTGCCATGATCTTATCCTGCTTGTTTCAAAGTTTTTGATTCTTGTTTTTCTGCGTAAGCGGAGGCTGCTTCTCGTACCCAAGCTCCATCGTCATAGGCTTTTCTTCGTGCATTCAGACGCTCCTTATTACAGGGGCCGTTCCCTTTAACAACCCTCCAGAATTCATCCCAATCGATCTCTCCAAAATCGTAGTGACCTCTTTGCTCGTTCCATTTCAGTTTTTCATCGGGAATGGTGATGCCTAAATAATCTGCTTGAGGGGCGGTGATATCTATAAATTGTTGGCGCAGTTCGTCATTACTTTTTCGTTTGATCTTCCATTTCATGGATAATTCGGTGTGCGTTGAATCAGCATCTCTGGGACCGAACATCATTAGTGAAGGCCACCACCATCGGTTGAGGGCGTCTTGGGCCATTTCTTTTTGCACTTTAGAACCTTTGCAAAGGGTAAGCATGATCTCAAAACCTTGTCGTTGATGGAAGCTTTCTTCTTTGCATATCCTGACCATGGCTCGGGCATAGGGCCCATAAGAGGTTCGGGTGAGCATCACTTGATTGATAATTGCGGCCCCGTCTACCAGCCAGCCTATGGCACCTATGTCTGCCCAGCTAAGCGTTGGGTAGTTGAAAATACTGGAATACTTGGCTTTGCCGGAGTGTAGTTGTTCGTTCAGTTCATCTCGGCTTATACCTAAGGTTTCTGTCGCACTATACAGATACAGCCCGTGTCCAGCTTCGGCTTGCACTTTGGCCAAAAGCGCAACTTTCCTGCGTAATGTTGGAGCGCGGGTGATCCAGTTGCCTTCCGGAAGCATGCCTACAATTTCAGAGTGCGCATGTTGTGAGATTTGACGGATATGGGTTTGTCTGTATTTTTCGGGCATCCAATCTTTGGGCTCGATATTGATC
>JBPCUG010000164.1:0-6159 GCA_051011275.1 Cyclobacteriaceae bacterium
CTCAAACACTTTCTGACCAAACAAATTGAGAATGCGATGTTCAATTATCATACCAGGGTGGTTTCCAAAGCGTACTGATTAAGATACAAAATTTAAAAAATCGGTCTGCATAGATTGTCACATCGGAAGAATCAATTATATCTGATTGCTAATGAGATAGCAGATTTAGAATTCCGTTCTAAAATCTAATTATCCGATCGCTTATTCCAGGTGAATAAACACTGCCAAAAACCTGCTCAGGCGTGCCTGCAGCCGAGGGATCAGGAGGCATCCATTCGCTTTGGACCCCTTCAATTTGCAAAGTGCCATTAAGGTCTACAGTGACAAATGCAAACAGTGGTTCTTTATAAGTGGCCATATTTTCTAGGTGTGGGTATTTATCGTAATACTCAGGAGGATAACGCTCTTTTGATTTGGCCTCACTGATCCATTGATAGGAGGCGCTATTCACTTCAATATAATGTATCTTGTTAATTTCGCGGTGAAAATCTATATGATCATGTCCGTTAAAACAGGCAATCACTTTTTGAAAGTCGGCCTTCCTATTGGCTTCTTCAAAAATTTCTTGAAGAGTCATCCTATTTTTTACTCCCCAAAAATAGTGCAGTAAACTTTGGTGAGAGAATACTATAACCGGGTTGTCAGTAGCATCAATATCCGATCTTACCCATTCAATTTGTTCTGGACTGATGAATGTACGGTAACTACTGTCCACATAAAAATTACTGTGTTCGTAATCAATAAATTTCCCTTCTTTATATAAGAAATTGGCGTCCAGCACAATGAAATGAATTCCCGCCTTATCAAAACTATAGTAAGGCTTTTCAATGCCCCAAAAATCACACACTTGTTGCTTTGACCCTTTGTCCATATCATGATTGCCGAGAACATGATATTTAGGGCCACCATATTTCTGCCAGAGGGAAAGAAACCTGTTGTTTTCCTTAATTGGGTGGCAGAAATCACCCATTTGAATAATAAAATCCAATTCTCTGTGCTGCGCTTCACTTATGAATTGCTCAAGCCTAAAGTCAGCATCAGGCATAAGATCCTTGTGAACGTCAGCAATCATTCCAAATCGCAAGCTATTGGTACTGCCTTGGTTTGTGTTAGCCGAAAATGCTAACATCTTGGTTGGCAGAAGGGTTGTCATTGCCCCTACCACTCCGCGGGAAATAAACTTTCTTCTTTTCATAAGCAATTGGATTCGTCACCCTTTATAAACGAATGTTATCAGCATTGATCACTTTATGCAACTTAGAAATCATTTCATTTTGAGGCAACTTTCTTCAGGGGATCATAATTTAGATAAGGAACACTGTATGCCTAACCTTCAGAGGCCGCTGCCTCTGACTTTAAAGTAAGTAGTGTTATTTCCGGAGCCATACCCACTCTTCCCGGATAAGCCAAGACGCCAAACCCACGGTTGATGTAAATGCTTTGGCCGTTTTCGCGGTACAAACCTGCCCAGCGCGGATAGCGGAATCTTACGGGACTCCATTTGATATTTAAAACCGGTACTTCGATACCCATTTGCATGCCATGGGTATGACCAGACAAGGTTAAATCAATATTGGTTTTGTTTTTTACTTGCATCTCAAAATGCGTAGGGTCATGAGATAAAAGGATCTTGAAATGATCATCCGCCACGCCATCCATGGCCTTTGCCAGATCCCCGATCTGATGAAACCCCTGGCCCCAATTGTGCACTCCTATCAGACTGATGGCGGCATCATCTTCCTTTAGTACCACATGCGTATCCTGTAGCAAATGAAATCCCATTTCATCATGTATTGCTTTCAGCCTTTGTACACTAGTTTCCTTTTCCTGCTTGCTAAAACTTCCGTAATCTGCATAATCGTGATTCCCGAAAATGCTGAACTTGCCCTTTTTAGAACGTATTTCGCGAAACACTTCTATCCAGGGCTCGGCCTCGTTCGCATGGTTGTTGACTAGATCACCCGTAAAAAACACATAATCAGGATCTAGGTCATTGATCATCTTTATTGCCTTTTTGATAGGCTCGAAACTATTACCGAAACTACCTAAATGTGCATCACTTATGTGCACTATTTTCAATCCATCGAAGGCCCGAGGGATGCGAGGTGAAGAAATATCTTCTGTTAGCACCCTGAAGTTGAACTTACCCCACAAAACGCCGTATACCATGCCCCCAAACATCAAACCTCCAGCAAACATGCCCACTTGAGTGATGAAATTACGCCTTGAGTAATCCCCCTCAGCAGAAAACTTGCTGACACCATAACTGGCCAGATTGAACAGATCGTCCAATGCGTGAAACCCTAAAAAGATTAACTTGGGAAGGAGAAAACTCACAAAAACGCCGATGATCAAGGTCAAAGAATTAGATGAACGAAAACTTCCCCTATTGGCTATTCCGTAGATCAATAATCCAATGCAAAGTAGGCTTATGAACCAGTAAATGATAGTTATGGAGAGCTTAGTATTTTGGGCGTACACAGATATTAAATTAGAGACACCCTTAAATACATAAAGGTCGATCAGGCCAAAAATTACCAGAATTATTAAGATCGTGGTCATTTTCATATTTGCTTCTATTCAGCAATGTATTTACGAAAATTGATCGAGAGTGGCTGAAAAAACTAAGGTTTTATTGCTAAACTATAATTGTCAGTCAAGAAGCTTTCCGGTTCGATCGAGGTTATGGTAAGATTCGTATAGTATAAAGCAAGCCTCTATGACGGGAAACTTGATAGCTTGGCATTCTCCATGTCACATTTTGGCTAAGCTGGTTGTCTTATAGCAAACCCAATAAAGTATAGAGCATGAAAGAGTATCAATCACAATTATTCCCATACGCTTACAATATCCTGGGATCAGCTGAAGACGCAAAGGATGCCGTACAAGATGTGATGTTGAAATACATTTCAAAAGGTATTCAACCGGAAAGCGAAATGAACTACTTGATCAAAGGTGTGATAAACCAGTCAATTAATATTAAACGTCGGAAAAGAAAGATTCAAAGGGAAGGCAGTTGGTTACCTGAGCCGGTTGCTACAGAAACAGCTGACCTTGGCCTGGAGCTTCGCGAATTGGTTTCTTACTCATTATTGTTCCTGTTGGAACGCCTAAACCCAAAAGAAAGGGCTGTTTTTATTCTTAAAGAAGCTTTTGCTTATAATCATAAAGAGATTGCAGAAGTACTATCTATAACTATTGCTGGGTCAAGGAAACTGCTTAGTCGAGCACACCAAAAAGTCCAACAAACCGGAAAACCAAAAACCGTGGCTCTTTCTACAGAAATATGGTTCAAAACTATCGATCGATTTACCCGAGCCATTCACCACAAAGACTTAAACGAACTTCACAAGTTATTATCGGAAGACATCTCTTTCCATGCCGATGGTGGAACGAAAATTAAGGTTGTTAAAAACTATTGTAGTGGCATTGATGAGGTAGCTGATCTTTTATTGTACGTCCACCATAAGTATCAACGTAATTATTCCATAAAACCAGCCTTGGTAAATTATCAGCCGGCATTGCTGTATTCCTATCGCAGTAGATTGATGCTCTGCCAAGTCTTTGAACTTGATGCCAATCTGAAAATCAATCGAGTGCTTGTCATACTCGATCCAATAAAACTGAAAGCGCTGAAAAACCAATAGCATTCCGGTCACACTTGAAGGAGCGTTTGTGTCTTATTCTTGAAATCAATTTTTAAACATTAAGGAAAAACATCATGGAAGAGCGAATATCATATTATGAGTTGCCCCAGGAGTTTTTAGAGGGGTTGCACAAAACAGAGGCATACTTAAAGTCTTCAGGTTTGGACTTAAAACTACTAGAGCTGATGAAATACAGAATATCTCAGATCAATGGTTGCGCCTATTGCATTGACATGCACCACAAGGAAGCAATACATTTGGGAGAGACCGAACTTCGTGTGCATTCTCTTGCTGCATGGCGTGAATGCCCTTTTTACGATGAAAAGGAAAGAGCAGTATTGGCTTTTGCGGAGGTGTTGACCATTGCTAATTTAAATGCGGTGGAAGATGAGGTCTATGACAACCTATCCAAATTTTATTCGAAAGTGGAAATTGCAATACTGACCCTTGGTATTACGCAGATCAACACGTGGAACAGGATCAACAAGGTCTTTCGCTCTACTCCTGGTCAGTATAAAGTAGGGCAGTTTGGTAATTTAATTTTGTAGATAACCGACTTCAGTAAAATCTACTTTAATGCTTGGTGCCACCTTTTAATTGCTCATAGATATAACAATAGTTCCTAATCGTTGCTCTGTCTCAACTCTTTTGTGAGCTTCTGCCGCCTGATCCATAGGAAAGACCTTGTCGACAACTGATTTTAATCCTTCTGCTTCAATCATCTCCTTGAGCGCAAGTAGTTCTTCGTGTGTTTCCCTGGCAAAAGCAAAGATCACCGTTTTGTTGGTAAAAGTAGTGGTAAGGACAGATCTTATCATATCCGCCACACGAGGGTTTCCCATTAGATACCTTCCTTTTGGAGCAAGTGCACCAACACACCCGGAATATGAACTTTGGGCAACCATATCAAAGATCACATCGTATTTCTGGTCGTTTTTCGTGAAGTCTTCCTCTAAATAGTTAATGATATGATCCGCCCCAATACTTCTAAGCATTTCTTCTTTAATTCCGCTGTCAACCGCCGTTACATGAGCGCCCAGTGATTTGGCCATTTGAACTTTAAAGGTTCCAATACTTCCTCCAGCGCCATTAACCAAGACCCTTTCCCCAGCTTGGATTTTGGCTTTTCGTATGAAGTGAAGTGCATTTAATCCACCTAGGGGTACAGCTGCCGCCTCCTCAAAACTCATATTGACCGGCTTGGGTACAATCGTATTTCTCTCCGGTAAGCACATATATTGGCCATATGCCCCCATTCGAAGCCCAGTGCTACCAAAGACCAAATCTCCCTTTGTAAATTTTGAAGTATTTGTTCCTGTCCCTACAACTTCTCCAGCAAAATATCCACCTAGGATGGGTCTCTTTGGCTTGGTCATCCCAAAGGCAAGGCGCAAAGGCAACCAAAACCATTTCACTGGAAAATTGAAGCTCCTTAATTCGCAATCGGCCTTGGTCGCCTCAGCAGCGTGCACTTTTATCAAAACCTCATTGTCCTTAGGGCTAGGTTTCTCTACTTCATTTACCTTCAACACGTCCGGGGGGCCATACTTGTAATAGACAATCGCTTTCATTTCACTTGACTGTTAAATTGTTGAACGTTGCCAACAGTCCGAAGTCCCTGACAATTTTCTAAGAGGTGAAATGGCATGACAAGCGGTACTAAACGTGTTGATCGATCAAAACTGGATTCCCGTCAGGATCGATCACTATAAGACTTGCTGGGCCAGAGGTCTGCTCGTCTGCTTCCGTTTCAATAGCAACACCTTTCTCTTTAAGCTGTCGCTGGATATCCCTTACATCATCAAATGACTCAAGTTTATTTGCACTTTCATCCCAACCGGGATTGAAGGTTAAAATGTTCTTCTCGAACATTCCTTGGAATATACCTATTAGAGAATTGCCATTTTTTAAAATAAGATAGCCCCGTTCTATTTCACCGGCAAAGACCGCAAAGCCAAGGTTCTCATAAAATTGTTTTGAAGCCTTAATGTCTTTGACATTTAGGCTAATGGAAAATGCACCTAATTTCATGTCTATATTTTTTGTGGGTTAAATTGATATATGTTTATGACTAACTATTTATCATGGAGTAGATAATTAAATTGGACTACATCCTCCTCTTGGGTGGGGGCTGTTGAGCGATAAAAATCTATAGCATAATCGTCTATTTTATCCGCCTGAACAAAAACTTCCTCAAAGCCTTTCTCCCGGCAGTAATTATTGAACTCAACTACAAGTTTTTTACCAATCCCTTGTCTTTGATGTTTTGCTTCCACAGCAAGGTCATAGATGTAAGCAAGCGGTTTTTCAGAATAATATTGTTGAAGAACGTAGGCTGTCAAACCTCCTACTACCTTATTCTCTAGGAACGCTGCAAATACAAAGAAATCATTTTTTCTTAGAAGCCTTTGTAAATGGTCAGATCCCGGGATTGAAAAATGCTCCATCTCAAATACATCTTCAAAGAGCCTGATAACCTTCACAAATCCTTCAAAGTCGCTCACTCCTAGTT
>JBPCUG010000165.1:0-5656 GCA_051011275.1 Cyclobacteriaceae bacterium
TAATACCTCTCCAACTTGGAAAAAAAGAAGTCACCTTCAATAGCGGCATTGTCGTCAGAGTCAGATCCATGAATAGCATTAGCTTCGATTGACTGGGCAAACAAGTTTCGGATAGTCCCTTCGGCCGCTTCGGCTGGATTGGTCGCTCCGATCAGTTCTCGAAAGTCTTCTACAGCATTGTCTTTTTCCAAGATCATAGCTATGATAGGTCCGGAGGACATATAGGTGCAAAGGTCATTGTAAAAGGGGCGCTCCTTATGGATTTCATAGAACAACCCAGCTCGCTCGGGCGTGAGTTTCAAAAGTTTTGAAGCCACCAGTCTGAATCCGGCTTCTTCAATCATTTTAGTAATAGCTCCTGCGTGCCGTCCTGCCATGGCATCAGGCTTTATCATGGTAAATGTGCGATTTCCAGTCATAAAGTTAATTTTAAAGCAATCTCATTAAAAATGATTCCAGTGACTAATTGCGCCGGCAAAGATATCACATTATTCTTTTTTTAAAAACTTTGTCTCCTGATGGTATGAATGAGCCTTCCCGGCCTCTTTTGGCCTATTTTCGCCCGTTTTTATCCCTAGCTAACCTTTGTTTTTATTATTTTTATGTCCACTTTTACAGATCAAAATTTAGCCAGTCCGCAGGATCAGGCGCTGTACATGCAAAATATCCAAGCCTTTAAAAAGCTTCTTAGCACTCCCAAAAAAATTGTTATCACCACCCATCAAAAGCCCGATGCCGATGCGCTGGGTTTCTCATTGGGGCTAGCTGGTATTTTGGAAAAGTTGGGCCATAAAATCACTGTGATCACGCCTACTGACTACCCCTCCTTTCTTTCTTGGATGTCCGGTAATGATCAAGTGGTAGTTTTTAGCCAGGACAAAACTCAGGAAATCAGTGAAATGGTAACCGATGCAGAGGTAATCTTTTGCTTAGATTTCTCCAGTTTGCACCGCATCAATCAGTTAGGTGAGCTCATACAGAAATCTTCAGCTGTCAAAGTATTGATTGACCACCATTTGGATCCCGATGATTTTGCGGACTTCGTGTGCTGGGATGTTAAAGCAGCGGCTACGGCTGAACTTATTTTCATATTGTTTGATAAACTTGACCTTATACATTTGGTTGATGAAGAGATTGGTGAGGCGCTTTATGCCGGTATCATGACAGATACCGGATCATTCAAGCATTCAAATACCACTAAGAGTGTGCATATGATCACCGCCCGTTTGATTGAGATGGGTGTGGATACAGCCAAAGTAGCCAGATTGATCTACGATGATAACTCTCTTAATCGACTGCGCTTCGTGGGATTTGCCTTGAATCAACGGTTGAAACTATTGAAGGAATACCGGACCGCTTACTTTACCATCACTGCTGCCGATCTGGAAAGGTTTCATTCTCAGACCGGCGACACAGAAGGTTTGGTAAATTATGCCCTATCTTTGCGAGGAGTAGTATTTGCTGCTATAATAATAGATAGGGGCGAACTTGTTAAACTTTCATTACGTTCGATAGGTGGCTTCGCCGTAAACGATCTTGCTAGCCAATATTTTGAAGGTGGCGGTCATAAAAATGCGGCTGGTGGGAAATCAAATCTAACCTTGGAAGAAACAGTAGCCAAGTTTGAGGCACTTCTTCCTCAATACAAAGAACAACTAAACGCTAAAATCCAAAGAATAAATGCAGATGCTTAAATCTAAATTTTTTTACCTATCCCTGATACTGGCATGTTGTATTGCCTGTAATCAATCCGAGTATAAAACCTCAGAATCCGGTATCCAATATAAATTTTTAACAAATGGAGAGGGAGCTGTTCCTGAGAATAAAGAATTTGTTTATTTGAATGTATCCTTCAAAGACGCTAGGGACTCTATCATTTTTACCAGTAACAATGCGCCATTACAGAAGGATTCAGCGCTGTGGACAAGCCAAAACGGAGCATTGGAAGAGGTAGTGAACTTGTGCAAAGAGGGCGACAGTATTGAGGCTAAAGTCCTGGCCGATGACCTATATGCTAAGACCTTTAAAACACAGATGCCAGTTACCGTGACCAAGGGCAGTTTGATAACAATCAACCTGAGTGTTGACAAGGTGCTTTCTGAATCAGAATTTATGGCAGAGCAAAAGCAAGCTAGGTTGGATCAGGTAGCGGATTATCGTAAGCAAAATTTGGCTGCAAATGCCCAAATTATGCAAAGCGATGGGGAAACAATTGATGCCTATTTGGCTAGGAATAATTTGAGTGCCCAAACTACCGATACGGGTTTAAGATATATTATTGTTAGCGAAGGCAACGGATCGAAACCAAAGGCTGGAGATGTGGTAAATGTTGATTATACAGGACATGTCCTTGAGGGTGCCTACTTTGATACAAGCAGAGAAGACGATGCCAAAATGCACGATCTATACAATCCCGCCCGTCCGGGAGGTTATATACCTTTAGAGTTCCAACTAGGTACCGGTGGTGTTATCCATGGCTGGGATGAGGGTATAGCGTTACTTAGCAAGGGTGCTAAAGCGCAGTTATTCGTTCCCTCTCCAATGGGCTATGGCGCACAGCAGAGAAGTGAAGAGATCGTGGCCAATGCGATTTTGGTATTTGATGTAGAGTTGGTTGACTTTGTAAGTCAGTAGAATCATTAATTGGTAGAAATATGGGGTTTAAAATAATATCAGTTCTTTTCATTGTGTTGTTGTTTGGCTGTGCCAGCGATGATAGCAGCTGTGTTCCTGTAACCGCTGCTGACGAGGCATCCACAATCGAAGAATACTTGACTCAAAATAGCATCATAGCACAGCAAACGAGCTCAGGATTGCACTATGAAATCACAGAGCCTGGTACCGGACCCACTGCTCAGAGTGGCGATATTGTAACTCTAGAGGTTGAGGGTTTCCTATTAGACGGAAGAAAATTTGAGTCAACCATTGATCGTGGAGCGCCACTAGGCCCTTTCGCCTTGGGTCAAGCTGGGCTTATTGCCGGATTGCAAGAGGGGATAGCCTTGCTTGCTGAGGGTGCCAAAGCCACCATGGTATTACCTTCCAGTTTAGCTTTCGGTTGTAGTGGGAGCCAAGGAACAATAGTTGGTCCGAATGAAATTATAGTTTTCGAAATGGAAATGCTAAGTATTTGCAACGAAGGAAACGGTTCAGCCCAAGAGCAGGAAAGATTAGAAATGTATTTGATGGACAATAACATTACGACCACCACCACATCCACTGGATTACAATATGTAATAACCGAGGCAGGCACTGGTGATCAATTGGTTAACGGCAATGTGGTGCAAGTGGAATATGAAGGTCGATTGTTAGATGGCACTGTGTTCGATTCCTCCATTGACGCAGATCCTCCATTTAGTTTTACTTTAGGCCAGGGCCAGGTCATTCAAGGTTGGGATGAGGGCTTTGCTCTTTTGAAAGTGGGAGACAAGGCAACTCTATTTATACCTTCCCAACTGGCTTACGGTTGTTTTGGACTGTCGCAAGGCCCAATAGGAGGAAGTGAAACATTGATCTTTACCGTGGAAGTCCTGGGTATTGGATAAATTGAGCGCTTGAGTTTACCCATGAAAATCTGTTTTGCCACCAACAATGCTCATAAGCTCCAAGAGGTAAAAGCGCTACTAGATCAGGGAATAGATTTACAATCCCTTTCAGACATTCGTTGCGCACAAACACTTCCTGAAAATCAAAAGACTCTAGAAGGCAATTCGCTTGAAAAAGCTGAATATGTATATGATCATTATGGGGTAAATTGTTTTGCAGATGACACGGGATTGGAGGTCTATGCACTAGACGGAGCTCCCGGTGTATTTTCTGCCAGATATGCCAGTTCTGGAAATAGCCTGGATAATATCAATTTACTATTAAAAAACTTGGAGGATCAAACCAATAGGCGCGCTCAGTTTCGGACGGTGATCACATTAATTATCGAAGGCAAACGGAAGCAGTTTGAAGGAATCGTAAAAGGTAAGATCTTGGAAAAGATGGAGGGAGAGGAAGGATTTGGTTACGATCCTATCTTCGTACCTGGAGGGCATGAACTTACCTTCGCCCAAATGGACTTTAAGATGAAAAATAGCATAAGTCATCGAGGGCAGGCTATCAAGAAGTTGGTAAAATACCTCAATGAATTGTGAAAGATCGACCACCAAAGCCTTATGTGATTGGAATTACCGGTGGTAGCGCCTCGGGTAAGACTTATTTTTTGAAACGGTTAATGGAGGCATTTTCACCGGAAATGTTGTGCCTTATCTCTCAGGACCACTATTATCATCCTCGCGATCAGCAACCTACAGACAAACAGGGGGTCAAAAATTTCGATACCCCAATGTCAATTGACATAGATCAGTTTGTAGCTGACATTAAATCAGTGAAGTCCGGCAAAACAGTCAAGCGGTCCGAATATACTTTCAACAACCCGGATGCCCAATCTGCCATGCTTGAGTTTACGCCCGCTCCTGTAATTATCGTCGAAGGAATATTTATCCTCTACTTTCCTGAGGTGGCCGAACTGCTGGATCTTAAGATATTTATTGACGCGAAAGAATACATCAAGTTAAGGCGGCGGATCACCAGAGACCAGGAAGAGCGCGGCTACGATGTTGCTGACGTCCTTTATCGTTATGAGCAGCATGTAGCTCCTACTTTTGAAAAATATATACTGCCGTTTAAGGACGATGCCGATTTGATCGTTCCGAATAACGAACATTTTGAGCAGGCACTAGAGGTTTTTACTGCATTTCTGAGGTCTAAGGCCTGATTTAACTGTTGCAAGATATTCTTATATAGTTTTGTCTATGGATATTTAGCTAATATGGCTACTTTTGTTATCCCATGACTGGTTCATCAAAAATAATTGATATTCTTCGCCTGTTTTCAGTGCTATTTCTTGCATTGATACTGGTAGTAGAAAGTGCCGCATTCAGCTATTCTGGAAATATCAATCTAGTTGGCCAGGCGTCTGAAGTAGATTTAGAGGTCAGGATCCAGCAGTCGGAACAGGACCAAGATGAAAGCGATCAAGGTTTTGAGATCAAGGCTCAGGAGGCGATCGTAACCGTTGCCCAGCTAAATTTGACTCAGGCTTTATTTTTTATCTATGAACTCAAGCTGGTAAAGGAAACTGACTTTCAGGTTTTTCACCATCAGACCCTTCCCGGCCATCAGTATTTTCATACCCTCTTTCGGCTCATCATAGCGCCGAACGCCCCTTAGTTAACCTCCCTATCCAAAGACCAGTTATTCGGTGTACCATATGCACCGTTATTAAAGAATTTAAAAGAATATTTAAAACTATAGAATCATGCAAAACAAAGGATTTATAATATTCCTAACCGTATTGATCTCGTTGCTTAGTGTTTACTATCTCTCGTTTACATTTGTTGCCAGAGGGGTGCAAGAAGATGCTAAGGTCTATGCTACCGATGCTAGTGGCACAGAGGATTACTTTAAAAGGCAGGCCTATTTGGACTCTGTCTGGACAGAAGTTGTTTACAACTTTATGGGTTTCATCCCTTTTACTTATGAAGAGGTCAAAGACCATGAACTAAACCTTGGATTGGATTTACAAGGAGGCATGTATGTGCTTCTCGAAGTTTCACCGGTGGAGATCATAAAAGGTTTGGCTGCCGATAGAGAAAATGAAGGTTTATTG
>JBPCUG010000166.1:0-3083 GCA_051011275.1 Cyclobacteriaceae bacterium
CGATTCGTAATTATTGGCATTTTATACCTGGTAGGCTGCCAGAACAATGCCTATGATCCGAACGAAAACATAAGCGCGAGTAGTCCCGACCCTTCGTATGAATCTCAAGCCGAGATCGGGTCTAATACTGCAGCTTCCCAACCTTCCGATACACTCGCCATAGCAGGGAGGTCAGTAATATTTTTTATTCCGACTTCCGAAGAGCTACAGTCAAAAGTCAATGAACCGGATTTGCTGAATGGATTGCGGAAGGCAGTAGACGATTTTACATATTATGCCTTACTGATCAAAGACTCCCTGGAGGCTAAGGAGATCCCGTCTCAATTAAGCTCGAAGGATTATTTTGCTTTAGAGGATGTTCCGGGAAGCCAAGTATTCGATCGCAAAGAAAGTCAGTATATGATGGGGGCCATTCTAAATGATGGAAAACAGGAACCACAATTTATTTATGGCCTCCATACCCATCTGAGCTGGTGGGAATTGATCACCAACTATTTTGACGGAACGAACCCTGACGCCTCCACACTAGTAGAGTACTTTAGGCCAATGCAAGATGATAGCCTGCATATTTATTCCTCGCATGAAAAGATCCTTGACCGGTTTGGGAATCCTGTTCCAGCCAAGTACTACCAACTTTTCGGTAATAGGGTCAATCAAAAAGCGCTCGCGCGCGGTATGTCAATCTTTGCTTACTATCAGTTCAAGATCCAAGCCGATCAATTTGGGCTGATCTGCCGCATTCCTAGTCGCTATGACGAAAGTGCTGTCCACCTGTTTATTTGGGATCAATCTAAGCAGCAAATCTTGGATCAGCTGGAGTTGGCTGAGAATCTGTGGCATAACGAGAGAATCACGGTAAAAGATAGCTGGCTGGAACGAGGAACGGGGTTTCAAATCGTGCAGCGTAGCCGGGAAGCCTGGCGGGAAGATGGGCAAAGAAAAGAAACTGATAATTTGTCCCTATTTACCATTGCAGATAACAAAATAGTTGACCGGTCCGTAGCGTCATTGCAGAAAACCGCTTACCAGTTGCATGACTGGGAACAATCCACACAAGTAAGTGTTCCGGTTAAAGTACTACCAAAAAATGAAGCTTACTGGATAGATGGTGATTTCGCAATGGACCCTTTGGAACTTGGGCCTCTATCATCTGATCATCTTATAGGGTTCTTGGAGAACGTGAAGCTATTGCGGGAGCCTGTATCTAACCGACACCAGCCCGAGCAAATCGACACTTTGCTGACGGTGGCTTATAAGCATTCCTTTTTTAAATTTTACCAATCACCGGACAAGGAATTATTTATCGCCTCCTCCATCGAAGACGATTCGCCAGTATTTAAAAAGGGGATCGCACTGGGGATTTCAAAATCATATTTAGCACAACAATTTGGCCGGAATGCTGAGACGTCATGGCCCGACCTTATCCAGATCGGAGATGCGGAAAGAGGAAGGATAGTCACCTGCTACTTCGAGGCAGACACCTTGAACCGGATCAGCATCGAGAGCTATATCGATTAAAGCTTTGGGCTAAAGGCCCTCTTTTGATTACCTTTAATTCAGAAGCAGCGCCTTATGGAAATCATACGTACTCCCGACGACCGTTTTTCAAACCTGCCGGATTTCGACTACCAGCCTAATTACATTCAGATCGATGACACCCGAATGCATTATCTGGATGAAGGTCAGGGTGAAGTGGTTTTATGCCTACATGGTGAGCCATCCTGGTCTTTTTTGTATCGGAAATTCATCCCCATCTTGTCTTCACAATATCGGGTGATCGCTCCTGATCTTGTTGGCTTCGGGCGTTCTGACAAATACACCGGGGTAAATGACTACAGCTTTGCCATGCATTTCAAAAAGCTACACTCTTTTGTTGATCAGATGGGTCTGCAGGAAATTACTTTGGTGGTACAGGACTGGGGCGGATTATTAGGACTTTCTTTATTAGGTGAATCTCATGAAAAGTTCAGTCGAGTGGTGATCATGAACTCGGCCTTGCCTATTGGTAATCGGCCCATGCCTAAAGCTTTTAAAATATGGAAGAGTTTTGCATTAAACGTCCCCGGGCTGCCAATTGGCAAGATCATGCAGATGGCTACGGCAAGCAAACTACCCAAGGAAGTGATCAAAGCATATCAGGCTCCCTTCCCAAGTAAAAAATACAAGTCAGGGGCCAAAGCCTTCCCTGCTTTGGTGCCTACTAAACCAGTAGACCCAGGAGTCCCTGAAATGAAGGTTGCCCGAGACGTTCTGGCTAAATGGGACAAACCAGCGCTGGTGATGTTTAGTGACAAAGATCCAATCATGCGTGGCGGCGACCGTTTTTTTCGTAAGTTGATCCCAGGCGCCAAAGAGCAGCCGGAGATCACTATTGAGAATGCCGGTCACTTTTTGCAGGAGGATAAGGGAGAGGAAATTGCCGGCTATGTTAAGCAGTTTATGGAGGGTTCATTAAAAGTAATTTGAAACCAGTTGAAACAAACGTATGAACGAAATGCACAAATGGGGTATCATTGGCTGCGGTAAGATTGCTCATAAGTTCGCCCAGTCACTTCCTGCAACTAACGGCGGCCAACTTTGGGCAGTAGCTAGCCGCTCTGAGGAAAAAGCCAGGGATTTTGCCGCCCAGTATCAGGCGGCTAAATATTATGGTAACTATGAAAGCATTGTACGCGACCCTGATGTGGAAGTGCTCTATATCGCTACGCCACATCCAATGCATGCCGATAACGCTATCCTTTGCCTTGAGGCGGGTAAAGCAGTTTTATGCGAGAAGGCGTTTGCTATGAATAGCGCCCAAGTAAAAAAAATGATCGAAGTAGCGAAGGACAATAATAAATTCCTAATGGAAGCTTTATGGTCGCGATTTATACCGCATCTTTTAAAAGTCAAAGAACTGATCGAAGAAGGCGCAATTGGTAAAATCAAAAAAGTGGAGGCTGATTTTGGTTTTGCTGCTACTTACGACCCTAAATCTCGTTTATTCAATCCCGGTCTGGGAGGAGGTGCCTTGCTGGACATTGGCATCTATCCGTTGTTTCTAGCTTACTATTTACTGGGCTACCCAGAAGAGATCGAAGCAT
>JBPCUG010000167.1:0-2912 GCA_051011275.1 Cyclobacteriaceae bacterium
AGTTTGTTCATCCTAATCAGTGTAGTTATTCCTCAGAAATAACTTGGGACTGGTTATTCCTAGCTTCGAGTCGGAATCCGGGAATTGAGTGTGGGTTTGGGTGTGAGTGTGTGTGGTAGTCACTGTCAAAATAGGTATAGACCATTGAGGGGATTCCGGATCTTCGCCCTGTTCCCGATAAATCGGGACGGGCTTCGTCTCGGAATGACGATTAAGAAAAGGAGAATTCCTGGTCGTTCTGCTTGCCAGGAATGACGGGGAAACAAAGCGTAACGCCATTCCGGCCCAACATTTTTGTAGCCTTTATCTGAGCGTAGCACAAATAATAAATTGGATCGATATTCCTTTTGCTTCGAGCCGGAATCCCGGAATTGAGTATGTAGGAGTAACCGTCAAAGCAGGTACAGACCATTGAAGGGATTCCTGGTCACGCCGCCGCTTACCCAGGAATGATGGGGTATTTCAAGGATTAGATCCTATCCAACAAACTCAAAAAAGCTTCTTTCCGACGGCGCGAAACATCCACATGATGACCGTCGGTAAGCGATACGTAACCACCCTCCCCTTTGAAGTACTGGTGCACATGTTTGAGGTTGATCAATGAAGCATGATGTACCCGGCAAAAGCCGGATTCTGATAGCATGTTCTCAAACTCTTTTAATTTTTTGGAAACCATTTGGCTTCTTTTGTCCGTTAGGTAAATCTTGGTATAGTTCCCATCAGCACTACAATAAATAATATCCGCGGTTTCCAAAAATAAGATTCCATCCATACTGGAAACAGCCAGCTTCTCGATATTTCCAGGCATGTTTTTGACATTCTTCAACATCGATTCGTACCGGTAAATCAGATCTTTCTGATTTTGTCTTTCCTTAACTTTGTTTACAGCTTCTATCAATTCCACAGGATCAATAGGCTTGAGTAAATAATCCAAGGCACTAAACTTAATCGCCTTAATAGCATATTGATTGTGTGCGGTCACGAAGATCACCTCAAAATCAATTGATTCCAACTGTTCGAGCAGATCGAATCCCGACATATTAGGCATTTGTATGTCCAGAAAGACCAAGTCCGGTTGGTGGTTTTTGACTGCTCTCATTCCCTGTTCAGCCGATTCACAAACCTCTACCACACTAATATCAGGACAATGTCTTTCCAGATTTAGTCTTACAGCCTCCCGGCCATCGGCTTGGTCGTCTATGATCAAGGCACCAATCATCTCAAGAAATAGGGATTAATACATCTACTCGAGTGCCCAATGGCTGGTCTGAATGATCTTTTAGATCGGTAAAATGGACCATTTCCCTCAATGCCTCTTTGCTAAGCAGTTGCAATCGTTTTTGAGTAATGCTCAAACCCATGGACTTACTTTTCAGCACCGCCTGTTTTTTCAGTTCCAACGCTTTCTCTCTTCCGATACCGTTATCTTCGATCACACATTTCAACAGATCTCCATCTTCTTTTATCACGATCTTTATTTGCCCATCTTCCTCTTTCTTATTCATCAATCCATGCCAAATGGCGTTCTCAATAAAGGGTTGTAAGACCATCGACGGGATGTGAATGGCTTCCAGATCGACCTCCGGATCAACAGAGATCTCATATTTTATCTTTCCTTTGTTGCTCAATGACTCCAACTGTATGTATGACTCAAGCATGGCCAACTCCTTTTCCAATGGCACCGTAGGCTTTTCGGAGTTCTCCAACATTAATCGTATGAGTTTGGCAAACTTGGTAAGGTACATGGAACTGCCATCTATGTCTCCGCTAAGGATCATGCGATTAATGGAGTTCATACAATTGAAGATAAAATGAGGGTTCATTTGAGACCGCAAGGCTTTCATTTCCAATTCACCCAACTGTTGTTTGAAATGGGCCTTTTTGATCTCGTCACTTTTGGCAGCCAATGCCTTTTGGTTCTTTAATCGTTGACGGAACATATACAAAAACAGACCAGCCACCAGAGCAATTAACCCACTAACACCAATAGAGGCTTTTTTCAAAGTAGCTTGCCGCTGGGCTTCCTTTGCTTGTATCTCTTTTTCTTTTGCCAGCAGAGTGATCTGTTTGTCCTTTTCAGCAGTTTCATATTTGGTTTGGAGCTCGTTGATTTGCTTTACTTTTTCTTCGCTAAAAATGCTGTCGTTTAAAGCATGGTACTTTTCTCGGATTTCATAAGCTTTATCATAATCCTTGATCGAGGCATACAATTCGGAAAGGTACTGGAATGCATCTCGTTCGTACTCTTTAATTCCAAGTTCCTGGGTAAGGTTTAGCCCTTGCAATAGATTTTCTTCAGCTAAGGAATGTTGCTTTAGCTCTGTATAGGAAGTACCTACTTCAAGCAGACTTAGAGCGATATCTCTCTTTTGTGGCAATTTTTGCCTGATGTTAAGTGCCTTTAAATGAAAAGACAAGGCCTGGTTGTATTGTTTCATTGCGCTATAAACACTACCGATCCTTGATAAGCTGCTGGCGATTCCGTGTTGATTATCAAATTCCGTAGCGATATTAAAGCTCTGCTGATAGGCTTCTAATGCTTTTTCATACTCCTTTAAGTTATAGTATGCATTACCAATGTTGCCACGAATATAAGTGAGGTCTTTACCTAAGTTCAAACTATCATTCACTGCAATGGCTTTATTATAAGTTTGAATGGCTTTGTTATATTTTCCCATTTTTGTGTAAATAATTCCAATGCCGTTCAAAGCATGTACTACTGCGTTCCAGTTTTTTGACTTTTCGTGAATTCTTAACGCATATTCATGAGCCGCCAGACTTTGGTCGAAATTGCCGAGCGCCGTTTGCACCGCTCCTATTTGGAACCACCCGCTAGCCGCAGCTTTTTGATCTTTGAAGTTCGTTACGAATTTCTGAAAATGTTCTAGTGCGGCGGTATAGTTTCCTTTATG
>JBPCUG010000168.1:0-8034 GCA_051011275.1 Cyclobacteriaceae bacterium
TTCGGGTCTATATAATAATTGATCTGAAATACGGTCGATTAACCCGTTGATCAGTTGTTCCCTGATTTTTAATTAAAAAAGCCTTCCCCATTATGGAGAAGGCTTTTTCATTACCGGACCATGGACCTTGCGGATTTTGAAAACCCATCGGGGTTTAAACAAAAGTGCCTTATCGATAGAAAATAACAGGTCAATGGATGTTAATAGGCTTTTGGAATAGGATTAATATTGCTATCTTATATATATCCAAGTCTTACTCGCTTTCGCTATGCCTGCCTATGATATAGAGATTATTCTGAGTAGGCAATTAGCTGATTGTCTCTCGATACCGATTTTCATTGTTGACATCAAGGGTAATCTGGTATTCTATAATGAGCCGGCAGAAGAAATTTTGGGTATGCGATTTGATGAAACTGGCGGCATGCCGGTGGAAAAGTGGTCTACAATATTTAAGCCATTGGATGAAACCGGTAATCCTATGGCACCAGATGACCTTCCATTAGTAAAAACATTGAAGCATGGTCACCCTGCTCACGGAACCCTTTGGATAGAAAGTCTTGTGGGAGACAGACACAAAATTTCGGTTACTGCCTATCCACTAGTTGGTAGGGAGGGTAAAAACCTAGGAGCAGTTGCCTTATTTTGGACACCTAAAGAACAATGAAAATCACTATATGGGGCGCTCGAGGTTCAATACCCTCTTCCGGCCCTGATACGACCTATTTTGGAGGAAATACTTCCTGTGTTGAGGTATCTTATCAAGACCAACTTTTAATTTTAGATGCCGGCTCAGGGCTAAGAAGGTTGAACCAATCCAGAAAACCATTCGGTAAAAGGATCGATATTTTGCTTACCCACCTGCACTTTGACCATATACAGGGTTTGGGTTTTTTTGATCCTCTTTTTGATCCGGAAACTGAGTTTCACATTTGGGGACCTGCTAGTAGTTCCCAAAGTTTACAATCCCGCCTTAATCGTTACTTATCCCCGCCACTTTTTCCGGTACACATTCGTGATCTGACTAGTAATTTGATTTTCCATGAAATTGATCGGTCGGTTTTTGAAATTGGACCGTTGCAGTTGGAATCAAATTTTATTTTTCACCCTGGGCCGACCGTGGGTTTCAGAATCAGTAGTCAACACGCTGTATTTACATATATGCCTGATCATGAGCCAGCGTTGGGAGGAGGGAGTTTGTCAACCGATCCCCAATGGCTTTCCGGGATTGATCTGGCCTGGGAGGCTGATTTGATGATCCATGATGCGCAATATACCTCAGAGGAGTATCAACTGAGAAAGGGCTGGGGCCACAGTTCAATGGAAGATGCATCAAACTTTGCAAGCCTAGCTAATGTCAAGCATTTACTCCTGTTTCATCACGATCCCGGGCATTCTGATGACCATCTGAAAGCAAATTTTGGTGAGTTTAAAATGAACCACCATTATGATTGTAAGATTGACTTGGCTGTAGAAGGAATGGAATTAGAGTTGCCCTAGCGTGCCTAATCAATTGATCCGATTGAGATCAATTAACCCTATTGACCATTTGTTCCCTGATCTTTAATTAAAAAAGCTTTCCCCATTTCGGAGAAGGCTTTTTTGTTTTGGTTGACCTGAAGATCTTAACTCCCACATGCTTCACACTCATCAGGATTATCCAATGAGCAGGCCATGTCGGATTGTTTTTGTTCCATTTGCCCTGGATCCGGCTGATTGAGTTGCCCACCAACAGCAGCCACTTCTTGCGCTTCCGGTTGCTTGGCAGTAGTTTTGTCTACTGTGAATTGAATAGCATCGGTAGCCGCTTTGGAGCGCAAGTAGTACATGCCGGTTTTCAGGCCATTCTTCCAGGCATAAAAGTGCATGGAGGTCATCTTGCCAAAATTAGGATCCTGAATATGGATGTTCATACTCTGGCTTTGGCAAATGTAAGCCCCACGGTCAGCCGCCATATCAATGATCACTTTTTGAGAGATCTCCCAAACGGTCTTATAGAGATCCTTTATGCTTTGAGGGATTTCAGCAATATTCTGAATAGACCCATTGGCTTCTATCAAACGGTTTTTCATACCATCATTCCAAAGACCAGCTTCGATAAGGTCCTTCATCAAATGCTTATTTACCACGATGAATTCTCCTGAAAGTGTTCTACGTGTGTAAATGTTGGAAGTATAAGGCTCAAAGCATTCGTTGTTGCCTAAGATCTGAGATGTAGAGGCAGTAGGCATAGGGGCGAGTAGTAGTGAATTCCTTACGCCGTCCTTTTTGACTCCTTTTTTCAAGCTGTCCCAATCCCAGCGGCCTGAATCAGGCGTCACACCCCACATATCAAATTGGAAAATCCCTTTAGAAACGGGCGAACCTTTAAAAGTCTCATAAGCTCCCTCTTTCTTAGCTTGGTCGTGTGAAGCTGACATAGCCGCGAAGTAGATGGTCTCATGGATCTCCTTGTTCAATTTTTTTGCTTCCTCGGAATCAAAAGGCATTCTTAATTTAATGAAGGTGTCAGCAAGGCCTTGTACTCCAATGCCAATAGGGCGGTGCCGCATATTAGAGGTCCTGGCCTCTTCTACTGGATAATAGTTTATATCAATAACTTTATTCAGGTTCTTGGTCACCACATAAGTAATATCGAATAAGGTTTTGTGGTCAAACTGGCCATCTTCGGTGACAAACTTGGGTAAAGCGATAGAAGCCAGGTTACAAACTGCCACTTCATCGGGAGAGGTGTACTCCATGATCTCAGTACAGAGGTTACTGGACTTAATAGTACCTAAGTTCTTCTGATTGGATTTTTTGTTGGCCGCATCTTTGTATAAGATATAAGGAGTGCCAGTTTCGATTTGAGCCTCTAGTATTTCAAACCATAGGTCTTGTGCCTTTACAACTTTCCGAGCCTTGCCTTCTTTTTCATATTTTTCATATAGTCTCTCAAAATCTTCTCCGTAACAGTCTGCTCAACCAGGAGCCTCATTAGGGCAGAACAACGACCAATCCTCATTATTTTCAACCCTCTTCATAAAAAGATCCGAAACCCACATAGCATAGAACAGGTCGCGGGCACGTAACTCCTCTTTACCATGATTTTTCTTCAGATCAAGGAAAGCAAAAACATCAGCATGCCAGGGCTCAAGGTAGATGGCAAAACTGCCTTTTCTCTTGCCACCTCCTTGATCAACATAACGAGCGGTCATATCAAAATTACGGAGCATTGGCACTAGCCCATTTGATACACCTCCGGTGCCTTTGATATAAGAACCTTTGGCCCGTATGTTATGCACGCTAAGGCCAATACCACCTGCAGATTGTGATATTTTAGCGCATTGTTTTAAAGTGTCATAAATGCCATCAATGCTGTCATCTTTCATAGTAAGCAAGAAACAAGAAGAAAGCTGTGGTTTAGGTGTTCCGGCATTGAAGAGGGTAGGAGTGGCGTGAGTAAACCATTTCTCCGAAAGCAGATTATAGGTTTCTATAGCCGCATCAATATCGCTATTGTGAATACCAACTGCTACTCGCATCAACATATGCTGTGGGCGTTCTACAATATTACCATCGACCTTCATCAGATAGGACCGTTCCAGCGTCTTAAAGCCAAAGTAGTCATAGCCGAAATCGCGATCATATATAATGGTAGAATCTAATAGGGCTGCATTTTTCTTGATAATCCCATAAACCTCTTTTGAGACCAACGGCGCGTTTTCTCCTGTCTTCGGATCGATATAAGTATAAAGCCTTTTCATAGTATTTGAAAAAGACTTACTTGTTACTCGGTGTAAATTAGAAATAGCGATCCGGGCAGCCAGCTTGGCGTAGTCTGGATGCTTGGTGGTCATTGAGGCAGCAGTTTCAGCAGCTAGATTGTCCAGCTCAACAGTGGTAACCCCATCATAGATCCCAGAGATCACTTTCTTAGCAATGTCTACAGGCTCGATATAATTCATGTCTAAGCCATAACAGAGCTTCTCAATACGGGAGGTAATTTTGTCGAACTTTACGGATTCTCTTCTTCCGTCTCTTTTTACTACTAACATTATAGATGAGGTTTAAAGCAAATGATGGATAAAGGTTTAGTGATGGTCAAGGTAGCGCTGCTGCGAAAGGACGGGAACAACACTACCATCTGATTAAAAGTCTTCGTCTAATGAAAATTTCTGAGTACTCTCTTCTTTCTTCATTACGCCGGCCTTTTGGTATTCTCCTACACGCTTTTCGAAGAAGTTGGTCTTGCCTTGAAGAGAGATCATCTCCATAAAATCGAAGGGATTGGTTGACCCATATATCTTGCGACCAGTCAACTCATTTAATAAACGGTCGGCCACAAACTCAATATATTGACACATCAATTCGGCATTCATCCCGATCAGATTTACCGGCAATGAATCGGTGACAAATTCTTTTTCAATACTTACAGCATCTTTGATGATCTCGATCACGCTTTCTTCAGGAAGTTTGCCTTTTAGATGATTGTTATATAAAAGGCAGGCAAAGTCACAGTGTAATCCTTCATCACGAGAGATTAATTCATTGGAAAAACTCAAGCCAGGCATCAGCCCACGTTTCTTAAGCCAAAAAATGGAACAGAAACTGCCGGAGAAGAAGATACCTTCAACCGCAGCAAAGGCGATCAGTCGTTCAGCGAAGCTGCCATTGTCGATCCACTTCAAGGCCCAGTCGGCTTTTTTCTTCACACAATCCATGGTCTCAATGGCATTGAAGAGTTTGTCTTTCTCTTTAGGGTCTTTTACATAGGTATCGATCAAGAGAGAGTAAGTTTCAGAATGGATATTTTCAATGGCAATTTGAAAGCCATAGAAAAATTTAGCTTCAGTATATTGTACTTCAGCTACAAAGTGCTCAGCCAAATTTTCATTTACGATGCCATCGCTAGCTGCGAAGAAAGCCAGCACATGGGTGATAAAGTGTCGTTCCCCATCATTAAGGTTTTCCCAGTCGGTGAGGTCTTGCCCTAGATCTATTTCTTCAGCTGTCCAAAAACTGGCTTCGGCCTTTTTATAAAACTCCCAAATGTCATTATGTTCAATGGGAAAAAGGACAAACCGGTTTTTATTTTCTTGTAAAATCGGTTCATCAACATCAACTAGGTTACTCATGGGATTCGCTAAAATTATATATATAACAATTGATTTCTAGATATTACAGCCGAAGCTTCAAGGGAGGTGATGATGGTCAGGTCGTTCCTCAAAATAGGTCTTTAAAAAATGAGTGGTTTTTGCCACTCAGCCAGTCAGATTTTCTTTAGGCGAGCGCTTACAAATATGGTAAAATCAGAGCGAAAGTCAAAGCCGATTTTTGGCTGGAGGAGAGCCTTAATCCTTAGGTTGAAGGGCTCATTCTGGGCATAACTTTTTGTAACTGAAAAGCTTGAAACTTTCGGGCGAACCAACACTTTGATCTATATGGGGATCAATTTTTTTTTATTTTTTTTTCACCATTTTTTCACAGGGTATAATCCCTGGTCAGGGTTTGTTTATAGTGACATTTATCTTATATTTGCAATCCGTTTTTAAAAACGACAAAAAAGGACAGAACAATGTACGCAATTGTAGACATCGCCGGGAAGCAGTTCAAAGTAACGAAAGACCAGTCCCTATATGCCCCCCATATGGAGGGTGAGGAAGGCGCTTCGGTGGCATTCGATCAGGTATTGTTACTCGATGACGATGGCAAAGTCGAAGTAGGTGCACCTACGATCAAAGGTGCAAAAGTCTCCGGGAAAATTCTGGAGCAGGTAAAAGGTGATAAAGTGATCGTATTCAAAAAGAAGCGGAGAAAGGGATACAAGAAGAAGAACGGCCACCGACAAGAGTTCACCAAGGTATTGATTGAAAAAATCGCAAAGAAATAAATCATGGCACATAAGAAAGGAGCCGGTAGTTCACGTAATGGGAGAGAGTCGGAAAGTAAACGACTTGGCGTGAAAATCTATGGCGGCCAAACGGCTGTAGCCGGAAATATTATTGTAAGACAAAGAGGCACCGTACACCACCCGGGCAAAAACGTGGGTATTGGCAAAGACCATACCTTGTTTGCGCTAATTGATGGTGAAGTGAATTTTAAGAAAGGACGTAAGAATCGATCTTACGTATCGGTGGTACCGGCAGAGGCCTAAAGATATAACCTTTAATTTTAGGAGGAGCACGCATTCTTAGGGATGGGTGCTTTTTTGTTTACCAGAGAACGAATTGATCTGAAAGTGTTATTCAGAGTGGGTTGACTCTTCGTTCTTGTCCTTCTTCTTCTTCAAAAAATAAATATTACCAATAGAGGCTCCCGCTACAATACCGATCAGTATGCAAGCGATCCAAATAAATATATTAGCGCCTTCAGCGATTGGTGCGTCAAACATAATTGTTGATTTTGATTTTCTCTAATACAAAAGTAGGCATAATACACGAAATATAATAGACAAAATATAATAGACAAAAGACGAAAAACTGGAAAATGGTACACTGCCTAATGGATCAAAAGCTGTCGTCAATCAGCAATGGACGACAGTTAGCAACCCTTAACTAAATTTAACTGCAATTAACAGATTGATCAGGTAATTTGAGCATACAATCAAGAACCTGTGCCAATGAAAGGATTGATATTGCTTTGTTACCTACTGTCCCTTCAAATTCCTATTGTTTTTGCTCAATCAACTCACCTTGATGTGGATTCTATTCCAAAGGAAAAATTATCCTTCTCAAAGTGGTATCTAGGGTTGCACATAGACCAATTGAGAACAAGTAAGTACCACTCTGGATTTAGGGCCCGGGGGAAATTTTTGGTGGGTTATCAATTCCATCCGCAGATAGCGTTACAATCAGGCCTAAGTTATAGTAATCAGGATCGTTTCGTTGGTGTAAGTGGAGGCCCCGCCCGGATTGAAACGCAACATACTTTTGGGATCCCCATTGGATTGAGGTTTGACCTTCGTGGCCCAGATAAAAAATGGACCCCCTACTTCTTAACCGGTATTAGTACTCAATGGGGTACGTTTAAAGATCTGGAGTATCAAAACCAACACGACTTTAGTACTGATGCTTTTTTAGAACTGGGCATCAGATACAAACCCACACCTAATCTTGGTATCAATATAAGTGGAGGCTGGGGAGATAACTTTGGCTTTACCGGAGGGGTTGGAATTATCTACAAATTTGGTAAGGTAGAAAAAAGTCGTAAGATCAAAAATAAAGACCCAGCTCAGTGAAAAAGCGCATTCAAAAACTCCAGTTACTAATGGCCTCAAAAAATTCAGGTACTGCGCCAGGTTTAAGCAGTATGGTAAAAACCACGCCGAACAATGCCCCGTAAAGATGTGCATCGTGATTGATGTTATCGGCCATGCGCTTGCTTTGGAAGTAAGAGTAAACCAAATATAACGCACCCAGTATAAAGCCAGGTATACCAAATGGAATAGGGAAAATTATAATCTCATTCAATGGGTCGAATACAATGCTGCTGAATACAATTGCAGCTACACCCCCGGATGCACCTACAGCATTATAGTTGGGCGTATTCCTGTGTTTCAGGTATGTGGGAATATCGGATATTACAATACCCAATAAGTACAACCCTAAGAATAGGAAATGGCCATTTGGTCCGAACTCTCGAGCAAAGTAGTAGTCAACATTTCGCCCGAAAAAATAAAGAGCAATCATATTGAAAAATAAATGCGTGTAGTTAACGTGAATAAATCCGGAAGTAATAAACCGCCAGTATTCTTTGTTAGCCTGCACACTAAACGGGTTGAATAGCCATTTTTGATAGATGGCTTTGTTGTTCCAGGCGTAGAGGCTTAAAGCCACAGTTAGGATGATTAAAACAAGAGTAATTGAAAGTTCCATTTTTAGTTGTTGATCTATCTGTTAGTTGATACCCGTAGCTAACGATCCCGATTGATTAAATAGTCGGCAAAAAGTTTCAAAGGTTTTTTGTTTCCCTCGGGAACTGATAACTGCTCAAGGGCCTTGTAACCATTATCAAAATGTTGACTTATCAGTTTTTCAGTGGTCTCTTTAATATTCA
>JBPCUG010000169.1:0-5214 GCA_051011275.1 Cyclobacteriaceae bacterium
ATAGCAAAACCTTTCCCTGCAGCAGCGGTAGTATTTCCAACTGCATCTAAATTATCAGTGCGCCCCCTTACTTCATCAGGCAATCCGCTCATCTCGGCTATACCTCCGGCATTGTCAGCAATAGGGCCGAAGGCATCAATAGCCAACTGCATAGCGGTAGTAGCCATCATACCAGCAGCTGCAATGGCAACACCGTAAAGCCCAGCAAACTCAAATGAAATATAGATACCTGTTGCCAACACGATAATTGGTAGAACGGTTGATTCCATTCCTACTGCTAGACCTCCGATGATATTGGTGGCATGACCGGTAGATGATTGCTTTACAATCGAGTTTACTGGTCGACGGCCCATGGCTGTATAGTACTCGGTGATGATACTCATTAAGGCGCCAACGATCAGTCCGGTGGCGATGGCGTAAAAAACTTGGATAGAAGAAAAGGGCACACCACGAATAGTCATTTCCGCTGGTAGTATCCAGTCAACCAAAAAGTAGGAAGCAATAAAGGTTAGAGCAATTGATACCCAGTTTCCAAGATTCAAAGCCTTTTGCACACTGCCGCTTTCATTTTTAATCCTTACCAACATCGCACCTACAATGGAGAAGGTCAATCCTAAGCCTGCAATGATCATGGGTAGTAGGATAGGAGCGATTCCGCCGAATTGGTCCGCTGATTCGATCTCCCGGCCTAAAACCATCGTAGCTAACATGGTTGCTACATAGGATCCGAAAAGGTCGGCACCCATTCCGGCTACATCGCCAACATTATCACCTACGTTATCGGCAATGGTAGCTGGGTTCCTTGGATCATCTTCAGGTATTCCAGCCTCAACTTTACCCACCAGATCAGCTCCTACATCAGCCGCTTTGGTGTAGATGCCACCACCAACACGAGCAAATAAAGCAATGCTTTCAGCCCCCAATGAAAAGCCAGCTAGAACCTCAAGCGCTTTTTCCATGGGTATTCCGTTGACATCTCCGCCAGTGTTGATTACATAAATTTGATAAAAAACTATAAACAGCGATCCCAAGCCCAGGACCGCTAGTCCTGCTACTCCAAGGCCCATAACAGTTCCTCCAGTGAAGCTCACATCTAATGCTTTGGACAAGCTCGTTCTAGCAGCTTGCGTGGTTCTTACATTGGCTTTAGTGGCGATTTTCATACCTATATAACCCGCGAGTGCCGAAAGTACCGCACCAAGAATGAAAGAAACCGCGATAACCGGACTGGACGTTTCAACCAAAGTTCCGGAATAAGCCAACAGCAAAGCAGTTATCACAGCAAAATACCCTAAAACTTTCCATTCCGCTTTTAGAAATGCCATGGCGCCATCTGCAATATAACCGGACAGCTTCTGCATATTTTCATCTCCGGCATCCTGTTTAGATACCCAAGCGGATTTGGCGATCATTACTATGATGCCCAGTAGGCCAAAGGCCGGTATTATATAAATGAGTGAACTCATGATTGTAGTAAAATTTTATTAATCAGAATTGTTTATTGATAAAAAATGGACACAAAGATAGAAGAACCACCTTTATTTTAAAATTATAGAGAGAAAATAGATGCTGGTTTGCTAATACGGTTATTTAAGGCGACTATTTCAAGCCAGCTCTTAACTTATCCAGTAGCTTATTTAGGTCAGATAACTCGTCCTCAGATAGCCGGTTAAACAGCTTGTAGAACTCTAGAATGCCCTGGTCGGCCTCATCTAATAGTTGAAGTCCTTTGGGGGATATGGAAATATCGACAGCACGACGATCGTTCTTGCTTTGTTTCCTAATTATTAATCCTTTAATCCGCAACCGTTCAACTATTCTTGAGGCATCAGACATTTTGTCCAGCATGCGATCCTTGATCAAGTTCAATTGCACAGAACCAGGCTGTTGACCCCTAAGTATGCGCAGTACATTGAACTGCTGTCGAGTAATACCGTAGGTTTTAAAAAATCCCTCTAAACGGTTTATTAAATAGCTATGGGTATAAAGGATATTGACCAGTGCCTTATGATTTTCACTTAGGAATTCTCGCTGGAGGATCTCTTCTTCAAGTTTCATTCAGAGTAAATAAAGTTTCATTTATGATGCTTGGCTGGAGACAAAGCAACTTCCAATATATTAACTGTTTACGAAATTTAAAAATTCTCTTATAGTCCCTTCTTCTTGAAACTTGCCACTAAAGTGGGCGGTGCCAGTGGTACTATTGGTGTCGCCTACGCCTCTTGAGGATACGCATAAATGGGTGGCATCAATGACCACTGCGACATCTTCGGTCTTCAAAGTTTCCTTCATATCATGCGCGATTTGCATGGTAAGGCGCTCCTGTACTTGGGGCCTTTTGGCATAGTATTGGACAATCCGATTGATCTTCGACAGACCGATCACTTTACCACTGGAAATATATCCGACATGGGCTTTGCCTATAATAGGAACAAAATGATGTTCACAGTTAGAATAAAATGTGATGTCCTTCTCTACCAGCATTTCAGCATATTTGAACTTGTTATCAAACAGCTTCGCTTTTGGCCGGTTATCAGGTTTTAAGCCACTGAAAATCTCTTCCACATACATCTTAGCAACTCTTGCCGGGGTGCCGCTAAGGCTGTCGTCGGTTAGATCCAGGCCCAGAATATGCATGATCTCCCTAAAGTGTTTTTCTATTGCCCCTTTCTTTGCTTTGTCGGTCAATTCAAATGCATCGGATCGGAGAGGGGTATCCGCAGAAGTGCCTACGTGATCCTCACCCACTTCATTGAAGGTTATTCCTCCATCAGGCGGGGTATTCGACAAAGTTTCTTTCTGTTTCATATAGAGTTATCTTAAGATCATAATTGGTATCGATTCTTCTTCTAAGCTTTTCCCATATTACTTTGGCTATGTTCTCAGCTGTAGGATTTAAGTTCTCAAACTCCGGAACATCCCGGTTAAGATTTTTGTGGTCAAACCGACTAGTTATTTCTTCCTTAACCAGGTCACTAAGTTTCTTCATGTCATAAACATAACCAGTTTCAGGATCTGGGTCCCCAGTAAGCTTGACTAAGAGTTCGTAGTTGTGACCATGAAAGTTGGGATTGTTGCATTTGCCGAAGATCATTTCATTCTTCTCTTCAGGCCATTTGGGGTTATGAAGACGGTGTGCAGCGTTGAAGTGCTCTTTTCTTATAACGGCAACTTTCATTTTTCAAGTTTAAACATTAATTATATCTGAGAGAACGCGTTTTACTAAATTTTGTTTAAAATAACCCTCAACACTCGGTTTAGCTCTATAAAAATTGGTTGAGAACAAAATTATAATGGCCTCTTGATGTACAATAGCGGTCATTTTCATGTTCGATTTAGGACAACTAATGGGCTTGATACTGGCCGCTACCAAACTCAAATAATTGTAAATCAAGCAATTGTGTAGTATGGCATGGATTTGGATAACTGGATGAATAGAAAACTCAATCTAGATCAGCCTATGGAATATTTTTCATCCAAATTTAACCGGGAAAGAAGCGGTTTGCGAATGACGAATGTGAATATTTATAATCGCAAACTTCAATTGGTGCATACGGAAAATCTCAGCTACAAAGGAGATCAACGGGGACCCAATTTGGATCGTATTCTCAAAGATTGTTCGTTACTTTTCAATCTGCGAGATACTGCTTACTATCTAAGTAATCATTAATAAGCGAGCAATTTTCAAAAAAATGAGCGCCTGGTTAAGGGCGCTCTTTTTTTTCTACATTTAGCAGAGTTCTTTGTAAACCTCGATCAGATGATCGCCAATCATCTCAGCCGAACGACCTTCGATATGATGTCGCTCTACAAAATGGATCAGCTCTCCATCCTTGAATAAAGCTATTGATGGTGAAGAGGGAGGATATGGCGCTGTCATTTCCCTTAATTTGGCTACTGCCTCCTGGTCAACTCCGGCGAATACCGTGGTCAGGTAGTCAGGTTTCTTCTCACTTGCTTCTAAAGAATACTTTACCCCTGGCCGGGCTGCACCGGCTGCACAACCGCAAACTGAGTTAATCACCACTAGAGTTGTTCCAGGTTTGTCCTGAATATGTGTCTCTACTGCTTCGGGAGTTTTGAGTTCTTCAAATCCGGCGTTAGTGAGGTCTTGCCTCATGGGAATTACTAGTTGTTCTGGATACATTATTTCCTTTTTATTAGTTAAACCTTTATTGTCAATTTTTACAAAAATCCTAGTTCAAGCTTAGCTGCTTCCGACATCATATCTTGGCTATAGGGCGGATCGAAAGTAACCTCAACTTTTACATCATTTACTTCACTGATCTCTTTTACTTTGCTTTCTATCTCTGCCGGTATCGCTTCAGCAGAGGGACATGCGGGAGATGTCAAAGTCATAAGAATATATATATTATTTACTGGATAAACATTTATCTCATAGATCAACCCTAGTTCATAAACATCCACTGGTATTTCCGGATCATAAACTGACTTAATAGCCTCCAGCACCTGATCCCTTATAGACTCTGGCCGATTTGTTTTGTTTCCTTCTTCCATCAGCTTGCCTGGTTAATTTTAGTTTTGTGGGCCAATGCCTCTAGTTTCATCTGCTTGATCATAGCAGCAAACCCGTTAGACCTCTGTGTTCCAATAAACCTATGCAAACCTATTTTATCAATAAAGTATAAGTTCGAACTTAATATGTCATCTGGGTGCTGTCCTGAATACACTTTCACTAGTAGACTAACCAAGCCTTTCGTGATCACGGTATTGCTATCAGCTTGATAATATATCTTGTCATCCCTTAAATTTGAAACCAACCAAACTTTACTTTGACAACCCTTTACGATGTTTTCTTCTGTTTTTAAATCTTCGTCCAATAACTGTAGTTTTTGACCAAGCTCAATAAGATATATATTTGAAAGCTCAGCATCCTGACCCAAGATGCTGAAGTCCTCGACAATTTGATCTTGTATTATATCGATGCCTGTCATGTTTAGCCTATCACCTTTCTGATCTGCTGCAGTCCTTGAGCCAATAGATCTATTTCAGCTTTGGTATTGTAAACCGCAAATGAAGCTCGTACGGTTCCATCGATAGAAAAGAAGTCCATCAATGGTTCAGTGCAATGGTGCCCGGTTCTAACAGCAATGCCCTTCGCATCCAGCATCACACCCAAATCATACGGATGAATGCCATCAATCAGAAATGATACTACACTAACCTTCTGAGTGGCTGTTCCGATTGGACTGA
>JBPCUG010000170.1:0-3543 GCA_051011275.1 Cyclobacteriaceae bacterium
CCAGGTACTGTGACATTAACTTCAAAAAGAGAGAGATAAAGGTGAAGGAAAAGATTGTGGATTGGCAAATAGCGGATCAAAAGAAAGAGTATATGTACGATGTTTATGAGTTTGAGAATTTCCCTATGAAAAAAATGTATAATGTTTGGGGTGTCAGGGAAGAAAATGGTGAAGTATTTCTGTATAACAAAGTGTTTTACAAAATGAAGCCCGGAATGATGACTGGATTGATGAGAGGTCAAATGAAAAAAGTAGCTCGGGATGGTGTTTTGAGCTATAAGCACTATGTGGAGACTGGAGAAGGAAATGTAGCAAGCAAGGTTTTAAGAGAGAAATACAAAAATCTATAGTTTTGATTTTTTGCAGTCCCTTATTTGATATGGACGCAGAAAATTAACCTTTGTGACTTGGTGCCTTAGTGGTTAAAACGTGACCACTAAAGCATCTGGCACAATACAAGATCTCCCCTCTGCCAAAAAGATTATTCTACACCTTTTGGCTTGTCTTGTGCTCCTTCGTCATTTGAGGGTTCATCAGAAGCAGTCGTCTTTGCTGCCTCAACTATTTCCTGGATCTCTTCCAGTGTTTTGCTGACCAGCGATGCATACAATTTAAAATTTTGATCAATCCTTGGTCCTTCTGATCGAGGCTCCAATGATCAATCCTTTATTTAATCGTGGATTTCCTGAGTATATGACTTCAGATTCCCCGAGGGCACTGACCTTTAAGCTTTCAGCAACATCTAGCTTTAGCGCACTTTCCCCGTACAGTCGAGTGCGAGCAACCTTCCCTTTTATCTGCTGGGCGTTGACCACGTTTTCTCCATAAGACCGATATATCTGAGTATCTATTTGTCCGGATTTGACATAAAGATCATTCTCTCCATATAGGACTGCTTTCAGACGCCTTGTTTGCAACCCAGCCATGTCTACCCGAGAAGCTCCAAACAATTTTAGTTTGAACTTATCTTGTTGCAAAGGGTCCTTGACAAACACATCCTGCTCCCCTCTGATCTCTAGTTTTTCCAAATCACGATAGGTAACATAAGCTGTTACTTTGGCCCCTTCGTAAATGCTGGTGCGATACTTATAACCGTTACCTATATGCTTCCTTTGCTTGGGTACCACTTTAGCTTGGTCCAAATAAATGCGTAGTGTTTTTCCTGTTACTTTTACTTGCACTTTTTCTAAGGGAACATTGTCGGCTTCAAAACGCACGGTCTCAAAAGGCCCTTTACTTAATATCAGGTCAATATATGGGCTTACTACCAGTTGATCAAATGGCTTCACCGACTCAACTTCCTGGGCAAAGATTTCATGTGAATAGGAACAGACAAATAAAAGGCAAAAAGCCAGTGCGGTTATGGTGGTTGACAGTTTCATAGGTTGAGACATTAATGGGTTCTGTATATAGATGCCATCAAGTATGTAAAGGTTGCATGAACTGCGAGTCAATTAATTTAAACTAATGTACATAGCTTCCCGCGTTGATATCAATAGTACATCCTGTTGCATGATCAGCTAGTCCACTGGCTAGAAAAACCACCATTGGAGCTACATCTTTAGGTTCTGTAAGTTTTTGCAAAGCAATATCCTGAATAGCTATTTCCTCTCCATATTGGTCCATAAACTCCTGAGCCATGTCAGTGCGTACAAAGCCAGGCGCAATATTGAAAGCCTTAATTCCCTGTTTGCCAAACGCCCGTGCCAGTGAACGGGTGAGAGTTACCATCCCCCCTTTGGAAGCAGCATAGGCCAGATAGTCACTGGTATCCCCACGAAAAGCCGCCCTCGAAGAAATGTTGATAATGCGTCCTCCACCTTGCTGCTCAAAATGAGTTACAGCTTTTTTGCACAGGAGGGCAGTTGTATTTAAGTTGACTTGCATGGTATCATTCCAATCTTGCATCCAGGCTTGATCCTCTTTCTCCAAAGAGGAACTAATAGCAATACCGGCATTATTAACAATAACATTCAGATGCCCCATTGTAGCAACAACTTGATCAAATAGCTCAACGGCTTGATTTGGATCGGCAAGGTCGGCCTGGAATACTAGTGCCTTATTGTCAAGCTGAGAAGCCAGTTGATGGGCCTGTTCGGTTTGGGTGTTGTAATGCAATGCTACCCCGGCCCCAGCTTCAGACATATGAGTAGCAATCGCTTTACCTATACCGCGACTGGCCCCCGTAACTAATACATTCTTATTGGTCAAATCAACTTGCATATCAGATCCTCCGAATTGGGTGATTCTTTCAAAGGTTGGGTTTATATCCTCTTAAACTTTCCTAAATTGGACTATAACATTGATTACATCCTTCAAAATAGTAAAAAGATGAGAAAGTTATACTGCATTCTATGCGTCGTGATTCTGACCGTACCAGCGACAGCCCAAGAAATGGTAAATGAGACCGCCTCCTGGTTTGACTTTTGGGTCGGAAATTGGGAAGTATCATGGCAGAACCCAGATAGTACCATAGGAAAAGGCACCAATCATGTGATAAAGGTCTTGGATGGTAAAGTAATCCAAGAAAACTTTGAGATCACAGATGCCGGCCCAAACACAGGGTTCAAAGGAACCAGTCTTTCTGTATTTAATCCTAATACCGAAACCTGGCATCAGGCCTGGGCCGATAACCAAGGAGGTTATTACAATTTTGTAGGCGGCGCAGAAGGAGATAGGCGAATCTTCAAAACCCTACCCCTTGAGCGCAATGGAAAGACGATCGTTTTGAGAATGGTTTTCTATGACATTTCCGACCAAACACTCAATTGGGATTGGGAGCGATCAGAAGATGGAGGTAGCACCTGGCAATTGCAATGGCGCATTCACTATAAAAAGAAATCCTAGCCGGCTCAGGGCTCTTTTGACTCTCTGCCCCAATAGTTTAAGTGGGAATACTGATCGAGCAGTTAAAAAAAACCTTGTGCTGATGCAACTTTTCGAGACTACTCTGCATCATTATGTTGTGATGCAAAAAGTTAAGAACTGTAAACAAGCATTAGCTATGACTCGCAAAATCACCATCGACCACGTTGTTTTTTATTTAGACCCTAAGGCCTTTGAGCATTTGCAGAACTATTTGGAGTATTTATCCCTCACCAATTCTGTACAATCTCGAGCCATAAAGGAAGAACGGATAGCCGAGTACTTTTTGAGCTTATTAAGTGAGAGTAATCAGGTGAATACCGCTCATCATGTGAAGACTATTGTAAAAAAATTAGAAACGGAAACTCGTAGCTTTAGTATGGGCAGCCGTCTTTTATCAGCAAAGCTTTTGGTAGGTCAATATTTGGGACAATTAGAATGGGGGGTCAATTAAGACCCGCCTACCAAAGGCGATCCATTTAAGCCGATCCCGCGCGCCACTTTTTAAACTGGCGCCATTTCCTGATAAGGTATATTACAATTAGCACCACAACCACTCCAGCAATAATTGGAATAAAAATAGCTAAAACGCTAAGCACTAATGAACCTCCTGTCTCTACTGTTGCAACTACCGGATTACCCAAACCGCCGGTAGTAGCACTGGAGGCCACTCTAGTG
>JBPCUG010000171.1:0-10162 GCA_051011275.1 Cyclobacteriaceae bacterium
CCAGATACCTTGCCACAAGAATTGCGCAACATCACAACTGTTCCTAAAACGGCCGTAGCCAACGGCTCAGGCGACGATACCTTCGATTTGAAAACAGTGGAAAAAAATCACATCTTAAAAATGCTTAATATTGTAGGGGGAAATAAGTCGGAGGCGGCGAAAAAGCTGGATATTGGCTTAGCTACGCTTTATCGTAAGTTAAAGGAATATGGGCTTGATTAGCTAATATTCCTATTTCTTAGCTGTTATATCAATGAACCTACCGCGGTTTTAAATGAAACTACGGACTCAAATATTTTCTGGATTCATTTTTATCCTGTTTCTAACGCTTATTCTAGCGGGAGTATCTATCTTTTATTTAGATAATGTAGGACAGGCCTCGGATCGTATTTTAAACGAAAATTATAGAACTGTTAAAGCCGCAGAGGAGCTAATCAACTCTCTGGCAACTGCGGATCAGGTGCTGGCAAAGATATGCCTGGGCGAGAACTACAGTGCCGAAGCACTATTGCAGATCCTTGAAAAAGAGAAAAGCATCTTTTCCAGAAACCTCGCGATTTGCAAAGACAACATTTCAGAAATTGGTGAGAACAAATTAGTGGACGATTTGTCCAATGAGTTCAGGGACTATGAACAAGGGATTGAGACATTTAAGACATCCTCGGATAGAGCTGATTTTTATTTTCAAGTACTGCAAAGAAAGAACGAAACGCTGAGGCAAAGTTGTGAGGCACTCATTAATCTCAATCACGGGGCCTTGACTGAGAAAGATCGAGAGGTGCAAAGCCTGTATTTCAACGCTAAATTTTATGTATTCATTATCTTAATAATGGTGCTGATTATTTCGGGTTGGGCAGTTTATAAAATACCTCAGTATATCGTGCAACCAGTTCTTGATGTAACTGACAAGATCAAAAAAATTGCACAAGGCGATTACGAACAAAAGATAGAAGTTGATTCCGACAGTGAGCTTGGCGCTCTCAGTAAAGCTTTTAATGTTATGTCCGTAAAGCTTAAAGAGTTTGAAGAGACTAATCTGGATGAAATAAAGGCTCAAAAAAGCAGGATTGAATCTATCATAAAAAGCATCAATGATGGACTTATTATTCTAAATGCTGATAAAGAGATCATTCTTGTAAATGGCGCAGTAGTTCCGATTGTTGGTATGGCAGAGGCAGACTTGGTAGGGAACAATGCTACTCTGCTTGCTCAGGAAAATCACGTCATGAAAGAGCTGCTTTCGGCATTGGACGAAGTTGAACAGCAACCAATCAGAGTTGGAGAAGAGGAAGAGACTGACCAAAAGAATTTTATCAAGATCGAAGATAGCGAGGGGAAGCAGGAGTTTTTTACCAAAGAGATCATCGACGTACATGACAATGAGTCTGACCAAGGCCGGTCCTTAGGTTATATTATTCTACTGAAAGACGTCACTTACTTCAAAAAGTCGGATGAAGCAAAGACCAATTTTATTGCCGTGGCTTCTCATGAATTCAAAACACCTTTGTCAGCTATTAATATGTGCCTGATGTTATTGCAGGATAAGCGATTTGGTGATCTTAACCCTGAGCAAAAGGAAATAGTTGGATCAATGAAAAGTGAAGTGCAACGACTAATCAAGATGGTATCGGAGCTACTGGATATCTCCAAAATGGAGACAGGCACTATTGCTTTGGATAAAAAATTGGTCTCACCTCAAATGTTGATCGAGTATTCTGCTGCACCCTTTGAAGTACAATTAAACGAAAAGAATATCAACCTACTGAAAAAAATAGATCCTGAGATAGGAGAATTCATGGCTGATACAGAAAAGATTTCGTGGGTGCTAATCAATTTCTTAAGCAATGCCATACGGTACACAGCTCCCGGGGAGGATATTTTGGTTGAGGCTTCAAGGTCAAATGGGTATGTAGAATTTGGTGTGATCGACCATGGCCCAGGTATTCCTGAAGAGGACCTTGACAAAGTGTTTCGGCGTTTTGTCCAGTTATCAACCAACGGGCACAAAAATGAAAAAGGATTAGGTCTGGGGTTAGCTATCTCCAAGGAAGTGATTAATGAGCATCAGGGGGAGATCGGAGTGGAAAGCAACTTGGGAGAAGGGAGCAGATTCTTTTTTAGAATACCTTTGGAGACCAATTAGGACAAGTTCTCCTTCATCGTCCGTACCAATTTATTGGCAAATAGAAACTCCTGTAATTCCTTAGGTTCAGCGTCAATTATATCATCATTATTGCCTTCCCAAATTTTCAACCCTTTATACATAAACATGATATAATCGCCAATCTCCATAACAGAATTCATGTCATGCGTAACCACAATAGTGGTAATATCAAACTCCACTGTGATTTCTTTAATCAAATTATCGATCAATATTGCGGTCTGCGGATCTAGTCCTGAGTTGGGCTCATCACAAAACAAGTATTGAGAATTATTTACTATTGCTCTGGCGATCCCTACTCTTTTTTTCATGCCACCACTGATCTCAGAGGGCATTTTTGTATTGACATTTTCAAGGCCTACTTTTTGCAAACAGAAATTAACCCGGTCCAATTTTTCATCCGGGGCCATTTTGGTAAGCACATTAAGCGGAAACATTACATTTTCCTCTACTGTTTTAGAGTCAAAAAGTGCACCACCCTGAAAAAGCATTCCGATTTCCCTGCGGATCTCGGTCTTTAAATCGCGATCGGCATGGGTAAAATCTCGTCCATCATATACTACATCACCTACATCGGGATGGATCAGCCCGACTATGCATTTTAAGAGTACTGTTTTGCCAGTCCCACTTGCTCCAATGATCAGGTTGGTCCTCCCTTTGTCGAAGGTTCCACTGATACCGTCCAGAATTACTTTCCCGTCAAAAGACTTTTGGATATTATTAATCTCTATCATACCAATCGATCAAAGTAATAACTGGGCCAGTAGGTAGTCTGCGAGAAGGATTGCGATACAGCTATTAGTGACAGCGCTGGTACTGGCTATTCCTACCTCGAGTGCACCACCTTGGGTATAGAATCCCTTATACGCGGAAATGGAAGATATTAAAAAAGCAAAGACCACAGCCTTGATCATGGCAAATTTAATCGTAAACTCGTTGAAGTCAGCTCGTATGCCATATACATATTCCTGCTCAGTAATAATATTTGTAAGTGTACCGGCCAGGTAACCCCCATAAATTGACAAGAACATGGCTAAGATCACTAGCAAAGGATACATGATTACTGAAGCAATTATCTTTGGCAAGACCAGATAGGAGGCAGAATTAATACCCATCACTTCCAAAGCATCAATTTGTTCGCTTATCCTCATGGTACCTAACCCCGATGAAATACTGGAGCCTACTTTACCGGCAAAAACAAGGGCAATAATAGTTGGAGCCAGCTCCAGTACAGTCATGTCTCTTACTATGGTGGAAATAATATAATCTTGAATAAGAGGGCTCACTAGATTATACGCAGTTTGCACAGCAGTCACCGCTCCCATAAATGTGGATACGATCACTACAATAAATATGGATCCAACACCAACTAAAATTGACTCATCAATGATCAGCCTTACATAGGTTTTGAAGGATTCCCGGTTAACAAATAGCGACCCCAGAAAAATAAAATATTTACCCAGACTTCTCATCAAAAACTGATTGGATTAGTTATTTTTATCGCTATTGTCAAAGAAATATTGTTTGTTTGGCAAACGGGGAATTATAACACCACGCAAATATACTAAAAAGTGTGTGTTAACAATTTTTACCCCTACTCGATTTCAAAATTGCATTTATGAACGAACTGGCACTGATTACCGGAGGTAGTAAAGGGATCGGCAAAGCTTTAATAGAGCACTTTGCAGGACATGGTTTTGATATTATCACCTGTTCTAGAAATGAAAAGGATTTGCAAGAACTGAAAAAAAATATTGAAGAGAAGCATGCCGGGGTCCAGGTCCATTGTCAAAAAGTGGATTTGACCATTAAGCAGGAAGTAGACCAGTTTGTGGCTTTTTGCAAGGACCTTTCCAGGCCAATTGCAGTTTTAATCAATAATGCTGGCTCATTCATACCAGGACAGATTTATGATGAGGAGGATGGGGCCCTGGAGAAAATGATTTCTGTCAACCTTTATAGCGCCTATAATTTGACACGCGGTTTGATCGATGATATGATAGAACAAAGATCAGGACATATTTTTAATATGTGCTCCATAGCCAGCATTATAGCTTATAAGGTTGGTGGCTCGTATTGTATTTCAAAGCACGCTTTGCTTGGAATGTCTAAAGTCCTACGGGAGGAAATGAAAGAATATAATATACGGGTAACCGCAGTCTTGCCGGGTGCAACCTTAACCGATAGTTGGGCGGGTGTGGATCTTCCAGCTGAAAGGTTTATGAAACCAGAAGATGTAGCAGCTGCAGTATACAGTGCCTATGCAATCTCCAAAAGATCCGTGGTGGAAGAACTGCTGATAAGGCCCCAATTAGGAGACTTCTAGGGGTTATCTTACCTAAATGTGGCAATTACGCTTAACTTTGTAATAAATCATTCCTGGCAATGCCAACTTCTAAACTAATATCACTTTCCCAAAAGTATTGTCACAGTTTGACGGCATATAAGCGAAGGGAAACCACGATAGTAAATATTGGAGATGTTCCCTTAGGCGGCCAAAATCCCATTAGAATTCAATCGATGACGACGGTCGATACCATGGACACAAAGGGATCCGTAGCCCAGGTCAAACGGATGGTGGATGCCGGTTGCGAATATGTTCGTATTACAGCCCCAAGCCTGAAGGAAGCTCAAAATCTCGATGTCATCAAAAAGCAACTTCGGTCAGAGGGCATCATGGTGCCTTTGATAGCAGATATTCACTTTACTCCCAATGCAGCAGAACTGGCTGCCCGGATTGTAGAAAAAGTGAGAGTAAATCCCGGGAATTACGCTGACAAGAAAAAATTCCAGACTATAGAATACTCCGATCAGCAGTATGCAGCAGAGCTTGAGCGCATAGCCAGCAGGTTTTCCCCATTAGTGAAGATTTGTAAGGAGTACGGTACTGCTATGAGGATAGGCACCAATCATGGCTCTCTTTCTGATCGGATCATGAGTCGGTACGGGGATACACCGTTAGGTATGGTGGAGTCAGCGTTGGAGTTTTTGAGGATATGCCAGGCTTATGATTATCATGAGGTGGTACTTTCTATGAAAGCTAGCAACACCCAAGTTATGGTACAAGCCTATCGTTTGCTTGTACACAAGCTAGAGGAGGAGGGCATGCCACCTTACCCATTGCATTTGGGTGTCACTGAAGCAGGTGAAGGTGAAGACGGACGAATTAAGTCTGCCGTAGGGATAGGGTGTTTGCTGGAGGATGGGCTAGGGGATACTGTGAGAGTTTCCTTAACCGAGGAGCCAGAGTTGGAAGCACCAGTGGCTCAGGCGTTAGTTGATCGCTATTTAGATCGAAAGGGACACGCACCAATCAGGGAGATCGAGTCTATGCCGGTAGATCCTTTCAAATATAGCCGACGGGAGACCCACGAGGTAATGAACTTTGGTGGCGGTCAGGTTCCGAGAGTGATAATGGATTTACGACGCTTAGCAGTTGACGACTACAAGGATCTAAGAAGCGTTGGCCATTTTTATTTACCTGAACCTGACAAGTGGAGTATGAATGATCTCGGTAGTGATTATATCTATACAGGTGATCGTCCTGTGCCGTTTATGTTACCCAATGGCCTAAGGGAAGTTGTGGATTACGACATTTGGAGGTCCCTGGAAGATCAAAATAATAAAATACCGCTTTTCAGATGGGAGCAGTGGCTAATGGTCGACCAACCTCATTCTGAGCTAAATTTTGTCGTGATGTCTCTCAAGAACACAGAGGACATTGAATTGACTAAACTATTAGAAGCAAAAGATGTTGTAATACTACTAGACACAAAGAATAAGCATGGGATGGCGGAGCAACGCCGCTTTTTCTTTTGGTTATTGGAATCCCACATAAAAGCTCCGGTGATGATGCTGAGGAAGTACGAAACAACATCGATGGAATTGCTTCAACTTTATGCGGCTACTGATATAGGCTCATTGTTGATAGATGGTTTGGGTGATGGTATTATGTTAAGCACCGAACTTTTGCCTGACCAAACCAAAAATGATTGCCTTGAGTTGATTAAAGATTATAACAGCACCTCATTTGGGATTTTGCAGGCTGCAAGAACGCGGATGAGCAAAACGGAGTACATTTCCTGCCCCTCTTGCGGCCGAACGTTATTTGACCTACAAGAGACCACCGCCATGATCCGAAAAAGAACAGATCATTTGAAAGGGATCAAGATAGGGATCATGGGATGTATCGTGAATGGACCAGGGGAGATGGCCGATGCTGATTACGGTTATGTCGGTTCTGGCAAAGGGAAGATAACTTTATATCGCGGGCAAGAGGTGGTGAAGAGAAGTGTTCCTTCTGAGCAAGCGGTAGAAGAGTTAATTGAGATTATTAAAATTGATGGCAACTGGAATGATCCGGAACTGGTCTTGAAATGACGAAAGAAATTAATTGCTATGAGCGATAAGAAAAAAAATTCCTTCAAAGATTATTTTAAACTAGGTGAGGTTGGCGGCTATTTTTTTAGAAAAAAGGATCCAAGCCGGCCTACCAATACCAATATCAAGATCATGCACGGCATAAATAAAATCTCGATCATTGTCTTCCTCCTGGCTTTGATATTTTTGATAGCCAAACGGTTTATTTAATGGATATTGGTTCATATAGGAACTATTGCATCAAGAAAAAAGGAGTTACAGAAGAGTTTCCTTTTGGTCCGGATACGTTGGTTTTCAAAGTATTAGGTAAGATGTTTTGCGCTAATTGGTATAGACACTTTTGCAAGCATTAATCTAAAGTGTGATCCCGAAAGAGCAGTAGAATTAAGGGAGCAATATCCAGCCGTTCTACCCGGGTATCACATGAGTAAGAAGCACTGGAATACCATCAGCATGGATGGTTCAATTCCGGATCGGTTGCCTTATCAATGGGTTGATGACTCTTATAACCTGGTGGTGGCTGGTCTAAAGAAATCCGATCGCGCACAGCTAGATTCTTAGTGCAGATAATAAATCATTGTAATTTCTGACAGGGCAATCGCTCATCCAAATTGTTGGCTAAAAAAAAATAGGTTTAATCAGATATCGTAAATTAACCAAAATCAGGAGCTCAGAAGGTAAAATTCTCCAAAAAGTCCTACGATCAAATTTTTATATCACTTCTTTTATTTTTACTATTTTTTAGTAGTAAATTTCTACTCTTTTCCAATTGTATCAAATTTCGTATTTTCTGGTTTTTAGTCCCGTAAACCGGCCGATTTGCCTTCCGACTTATGCTGCATATTGAGGTTGACTTTATATAATGTAAGTTATTTATCCAATATCAGTTTAAAATAGCTGCTTGAAGTAATATTTTTGATCCTGGTGTGTTATAATAATGCAAATCATTGCCCCGTGGAAGTGTTAAATAGGTGTTATTTTAGATTTACCCGCAACAGGCATTTCGCAAAATTAGCCTGCGGTCATTTTAGTTATGCGTAGATTGTTGGTAATAGCTGTTGGGTGTTATTTGGTAGCAAGTTTTTCTTCCTGCCGCAGCAATCGTATATGCCCTTCTTTTGAAAGCGCCTATCTTCTGGATGACGAAATTCAGGAACAAACCTTTTCATTGTTTGACCAGGATACGCTTCCCATTGCCATGGATGTGAAAAAAAACAAATATGGGCTTATCAAGAAGGTCAGTTATCGAAAGAAGCAAAATTCAATTAACACCATAGCTATGGAAACGGTTTATCCACAAGTGGAGGAGCTTGATACTACTTTGCTTCTGGCCGAAAGGGACCCAGGTGACGAAATAGACCTTTCCGAACCCGAGCAGCGCCGGAACAAATATAATGTAGATCAAATCTATTATATGAGACACTTCGGTCAATACCTTCCTATGCCAGAGGAACCATCCCTTGGGGCACAAAGCACGGAGGAAGCAGATTCCGTCATGACCGATGCAACCGAAGTTAAGAAAAAGAAATGGTGGCAATTCTGGAAAAAGAAAGCACCAAAGGAAACTAACAACCTTGACGAAGGAGAGGGTGCCACAGATGATGACGATTTTATGGGTGAAGAAGGTGAGGACATATCCGTGGGTGAAGAAGATACCACCGAAGAGGAACCCAGAGAGTTGACCAAAAAAGAGATCCGCCAACAAGAAAAATTAGAGGCACAGAAACAGGCAGAGCTCGAGAAGAAAAAGGAATTGAAGGTGGTAGACATCTCAGAATTTGAAAAGGGCAGGAGAGAACCTGCCGAGGAGAAAAAGGTCAAGACCAAAAAGCCTAAAGGGGAAAAGAAGAAACTAAAGATCAATCCTTTCAAGAAAAAGCAGAAGGAGGCAGTTGAACTTAAAGAGGACTAGGTTAATGTGCTAATTTGCTAATGTGTTAATACGATAATTCATACTACGACATTGACGATCTTCTTAGGTACTACAATCACCTTTTTGGGTGTTTTTCCGTCAAGCCATTTTTGTACTATTTCCGAAGCCAGCACCTGCGTCTCGATTTCCTGGCGATCCAGATCAGAAGGGAAGCTCATTTTTGTTCGCATCTTACCATTTATCGAAACAGGATATTCAAAACTATCCTCTGCCAGGTACGATTGATTGTATTCGGGGTAAGTGACTTTGGTGATACTTTCTTGGTGTCCCAATAGTTGCCAAAGCTCTTCTGCCATGTGAGGTGCAAAGGGAGACAATACAATTACCAGGTCTTTCAAAATGGATCTCTTATTACACTTTAGGCTGGTTAACTCATTGGCGCAGATCATCATGGCACTAACCGCAGTATTAAAGGAAAAGCGTTCGATATCCTCAGCAACCTTTTTTATAGTTTGATGTGCTACCTTGAGTTCCTCTTGGCTGGGCGTGGCATCGGATACAGCAAAGTTGTTTTCCAGATCATGAAACAGGCGCCAAAATTTCCTTAGGAATTTAAATACACCCTCAATGCCGTGGGTATTCCAAGGCTTGGGCTGCTCGACTGGACCGAGGAACATCTCGTAAAGTCGCAAAGTATCTGCTCCATACTGATCAACGATATCATCGGGAGTTACTACATTTAATTTGGACTTGGACATCTTCTCCACTTCGCTACCACAAATATATTTCCCGTCTTCTAGAATAAATTCTGCATCGGCTAGATCTGGCTGCCACTTTTTGAAACCCTCAACATCCAAGATGTCCTGATTGACCAGTTCGATGTTCACATGAATTGGTGTGGTTTCATAATCACCCTTTAGATTATGCGAGACAAACTTATTGCTGTCCTTAATTCTATAGGCAAAACTAGACCTGCCCTGGATCATACCTTGATTTACTAACCTTTGGAAAGGTTCATTGGCACTTACTTCTCCTAGGTCAAAGAGTACTTTGTGCCAAAACCTGGCGTAGAGTAGATGGAGTACAGCATGCTCTGCACCTCCCACATAGAGATCTACCGGCGACCATTCTTCTATCAGCTCAGGATCGGCCAACGAATTTTTGTTATTTGGATCCAAGTATCGTAGGTAGTACCAACAGGAACCTGCCCACTGGGGCATTGTGTTGGTTTCCCTCTTTACCGATCCATATTTGGGATGATCTATATTAACCCAGTCTGGAACCTTCGCCAGCGGTGATTCTCCATCCTGCGACGGCTCGTAAGAAGTCACCACCGGCAAAACCACCGGCAGTTCTTCTTCCGGAACAGACACGATCCCACCATCAGGCAAGTGCAACACTGGGATAGGCTCGCCCCAATATCGTTGGCGGGTGAACACCCAGTCCCTTAATTTAAAATTGACGGTTGCTTTCCCATGTCCCTCCCGCTCCAATCTATTGACGATCTGCTTAAAGAATTCTTGGCTCTTCAACCCATTGTATTCCTCTGAGTTGAGCATGATCCCTTGGCCTGGATAGGCCTCTTCTAATGGCTCGATTGCATTCCCGTCAGGGGTGATCACCTGGCGGATCTCTAAGTTAAATTTGTCGGCAAATTCATAATCTCTTTGGTCTCCTCCTGGTACTGCCATTACAGCCCCGGTTCCATAGGAGATCAATACGTAATCTGATATCCAAATAGGTATTTC
>JBPCUG010000172.1:0-6568 GCA_051011275.1 Cyclobacteriaceae bacterium
CTATTTTCCTGTTAATTTTACCTAAATGGGTACCACAAAAATAAGGTTGGTTATTGTTCTTGCGACTATGTCAATCCTCGGCGTGGCTGTGATCCAGGTATTTTGGTTTCGGAAGGCCTTTGATCACAAAGAAAAGGAGTTTAGCCATAATGTGCATTTGGCGCTCCAGTCGGTATCGGAGAAGATCTTACGGTATAACGGCCATAAACATGACGGAGCCCAAACTGTCAAGCAGCTCTCGTCAAATTATTATGTAGTGATGGTCAATGATGAAATCGATGCCAACATTCTAGAAGTGCTGCTCAAAGAAGATTTTGGTCAAAGAGCATTGAACACGGATTTTGAGTATGGGATTTACGACTGTGTAAGTGACCAAATGGTGTATGGCAATTATATTAGTTGGCAACAAACAGCAGGCACTCCCGAATCAGTGCTGCCAAAATGGGAGCAAGACAATTATTATTTTGGTGTTTATTTCCCCAATAAAACCGGGGTCCTATTGGGGCAGATGGGTATCTGGATATTCTCCAGCTTAGTCCTACTGTTAATTGTGATCTTTTTCAGCTACACATTGTTTGTAATCATCAAACAGCGCCGTCTTTCAGAGGTCCATCGCGACTTTGTAAACAATATGACTCATGAATTCAAAACGCCTATTTCCACAATATTGATATCATCAAACGTTCTAAAGAAAGATCAGGTGATTCCATCAGGTAAGCTGAAGAAGTATGCAGAAATTATTCATCAAGAAGCAAAGAGCTTAAAAGATCAGGTCGACCGGGTACTTCAAATGGCCCGCACGGGTAAAGAAAGAATTAAACTTGACCACGAGATTCTACACTTAGATCAGCTGATTAAAGAAAGCGCTGAACACTTGGCCATACAACATCAGTCTCCTATTCCCATTCAATATAATCTGCAGGCAACAGATCATAAGGTCAATGGTGACAGGATGCATTTGTCAAATATGATATTTAATTTGTTGGACAATGCTATGAAGTACAGCAATGGAAAAGATCCCGCCATAGAGGTGCATACAGGTTTTCTGTCCGGACAGGTGATCATCCAAGTGATTGACAATGGCATAGGTATCTCGAGTTCCAATCTTTCTAAAATATTTAATAAGTTTTACCGAGTGCCTACCGGTAACCTGCATAATGTGAAGGGGTTCGGCTTAGGCTTACACTATGTGAAGGCAGTAGTTCAGGCCCACGGCGGATCTATATCAGTTGAAAGTGAGTTGCATAAAGGAAGTATTTTTAAGATTCATCTGCCAAGCTATTCATGATGACTTCGAAGCCCAACATTTTACTAGTAGAAGATGATATCAATCTAGGATATGTGATCAAAGACAACCTGGAGGCCAATGATTATGTAGTGGAACATGCAACAGATGGCAAATCCGGATTGAAATTATTTTTCGGATCACATTTTGATCTCTGTTTGCTGGATGTAATGTTACCGGAAACAGATGGGTTCAGTATTGCCAAGACCATCCGAGATAATGATGATCAGATCCCGATTATTTTTTTAACCGCCAAGTCAATGAAGGAAGATAGAATTGAAGGATTCAAATTAGGAGGAGATGACTATATCGTAAAACCATTTAATATTGAGGAGCTCATCCTAAGAATTCAAGTTTTCTTAAGAAGGTCCAGCCAAGATCGCAGCTATCAGAATACTTTCAGCATTGGCACTTATCAGTTTAATTATAAAAATCTCATGTTATCACTCAACGGTAAAAACAAAATACTTACCCAGAAGGAAGGTGACATATTGAGACAGTTGTGCTTGCATCAGGATCAGATAATTAAGCGAGAAGAAATTCTCAATCGAGTTTGGGGAGATGATGACTATTTTATTGGCAGAAGCCTTGACGTGTTCATTTATAAACTAAGAAGGTATTTGCAAGGGGATCCCAAAGTGGAAATTATTAATGTACATAGTGTGGGGTTTAAACTTGTACATGGAAAGATTTGAGCAGCCCTAGCTAGCCTCGAATCTTGTCTAGTAGATCACTTATCTCTTTCGCTTCGATTGGAGTCAGCTGGCTTAGGTACCCATCCAACTTTTCTGATTGGCCATCAACCAAAGCCACTAGTTTCAAACCTTTATCGCTTAAGGTTACATCCACCAATCGTTTGTCTTTCTGGCAAACAGTGCGATTTACCAGCTCTTTTTTGTAAAGGCGATCCACTAGTCTCGATGCATCTGAACTGCGATCCAACATGCGATCACGGATCAAGGAGGTAGTGATGGGTTTGGGGTGCTGACCCTTTAATATCTTAAGGATATTATATTGTTGAGGTGTGATGTCGAACTCGCTAAAAAATGACTTAAGTTGGTCTGTTAGCCAGCTATGAGTGAAGAGCAGATTGAGAGTAGCTTTCTGGTAAACATTTCTAAAGCTTTCTTGCTTTACGGCCTTTTCTATTTTCATATTGTGGTCAATATAATAAAAAACGGATACTCCGGGCACAGACAAACCTAGAGTATCCGCTGTCTTCTTAAAATTATGATTGCTTCTGTAATTCTACATTGCAAATAATTTCCACATCTTCTCCAACTACCAAGCCACCGGCCTCCATAGCATTGTTCCATTTTAGCCCATAGTCAAACCGATTGATAGAACCACTGATCTTGAAACCGGCCTTGGTATTGCCCCATGGATCCTTGATGGTTCCTCCGTATTTCACATCAAGCTCAACTGTTTTAGTTACGTCGCGGATTGTTAAGTCCCCAGTGAGTTTATACTTTTTCCCATCCACTTTCTCCAAAGCCTTACCCACGAAAGTAATGTTAGGGAATTTTTCAGCGCTGAAAAAGTCGTCAGACTTCAAATGACCATCTCTTTTCTCATTTTCTGTATCGATAGAGTTTACCTCAATGGTAAATGATATCTCACTGCCAGAAAAATCCTCATTTGAAGCTTTTAATTCGCCGTCAAATGCTTTGAACTGACCGGATACTTCAGAAATCACCAGGTGCTCAACATTAAACTTGATATTGGAATGTGCTACGTCAAACTTCCAGACATCCTGGGCGCTAACGCCGAAGCTGGCTGTAAACAAAACTGCCAGCAATAAACTTAATTTTTTCATTGTGTTGATTTTTAAGTTAAAAAATGATTTTTCCCGTTGGGATGTTAAATATAACGATGTTTAAACATTAGATTCACCCTTCTGGATAATAACATTTCTCTTCAATAATCTGACCATCTTGCCATTTTTGGACACAAACTTGTCGGCGCGCAGCCCGCTGACCTCCTTTAAAAGTGAAGTCCATAAACCATTCTACCGCGGTAGTTCCTTCTGCTTCATTGGCAGTAGTGGCCAACACTTTGGCCTCATTCCAAGTTTCTACAGCATCCACAAATCCTTGTTCGTAGACTCGATTTGCCTCTTTGCCCAGTCTTGGCGCTTCGTTGTTCTCTTGCATGACCACCTCAGGATGATAGAAAGTTTCAAACGCATCCATTACCTGGCCTTGCTGAATTCTGTTGTTCAGGTCGGTTACTTTTTCCAATAAACTCATAGTTACATTTTATTTTAGTTTGCAATCAGTATAACGATGTTGAAACATTAATGTTTCAACATTAATTGGAATCGCTATAGAAATATTTTCAGAATGAGGGTATCTAAATACTAAATAAAATAGTTATTACTAATTTTATTAGTATATTCATATATGAATGACAACTATCGGAAAGGAAGAGGATCGCAGATCAATACCCACAATCCCTATCTAAAACAAAAATATGTAACAGAGCATGCTGAAGGGTTGGATGAGGATTTAATAGGAAAACGGAAAACAGAACTTTTCTATGAGCATCCCAGGAAAATTGTAAGCATCACTAATAGTCCGGACTTAGGTCTCATGCACTCGATCAATCCATATCAGGGTTGCGAACATGGTTGTGTATATTGTTATGCGCGTAACTCTCATCAATACTGGGGGTTTAGTGCAGGTTTGGATTTCGAAAGTAAGATCATCGTTAAACCCAAGGCCGCAGAAATGCTAGAAAAGTATTTGGTCAAATTAAATGGCGCGCCTACCCCGATCGTGCTCTCCGGCAATACAGACTGCTATCAACCAACAGAAAGGAAACTAAAAATCACTAGAAGCCTTTTATTGATGTTGGCAAAGTACCGGCATCCGGTAGGCATTATTACAAAAAACAGCTTGATACTTCGGGACCTTGATGTTCTAAGGGATTTAGCCTCTGATCGATTGATCCATGTCTACCAATCGATCACTAGCTTAAATGAATCTTTGAGACGAGTATTGGAACCGCGTACCGCCAGCGCTAAGAAGAAACTGAAAGTAATGGAGGAATTAACAAAAGCTGGCATTCCGGTTGGTGTGATGACGGCCCCAATTATTCCTGGCTTAAATGAGCACGAGATCCCAGAATTGATCAAGCAAGTAGCAGCTCACGGAGCACAAACAGCAGGCTATACTATTGTAAGGCTAAACGGTTCGATTGCTGCTTTATTCAAAGACTGGCTTTACAAGAACTTTCCCGAAAGAGCGGATAAGGTTTGGCACAAGATCAAGGAGTGCCACGGCGGAGCGGTAAATGACTCTCAATGGTTCAGAAGAAATCGAGGGGATGGACCTATTGCTGAAGCGATCAAGCAATTATTCCGAGCCTCGGTGAAGAAACATATGCCAGGCAGAAAGATGCCCGAGTATGACCTGACTAAGTTTAGAAAAGGTGGAAACTTTTCCTTATTCTAAGTGCCTTTCTTTACCACTAAATAAAATATGATCTAAAGAAAACTTTCCCGGCCCTGCGATTAAAAGACTGATATAAGGAAACAAAAACAACAATGTTTTCTCTTTACGCCCAAAGGGATCTTCGGCATGAACGATAAAAAATGCCACCAACATCACAATCATAGGTGGGATCACCACCAAGCGGGTAGCCAGACCCAAGATTATTAGAATAGAACATATAAATTCGGCAAATGCAGCCAATGCCAGTGAAGTCGAAGGACCCAATCCTATAGGGTCGCCGAATTCCGCCGAACCAGCTAACACTTTGGAAAACTTACCCCAACCGTGGGTGATCATTAGAATACCTATGGCTAAACGTAAGATCAGTAGGGCCCAGTCTAGAGCTGGGGCAGTAGGTACCGGGGCTAAGAGTTTCTTTAACATGTTATTAGGTCAATTACTAAGTCAAAGTTCTATGTCAATTTGATTGCGTACCAAGTCTTCCATTGTCTCCCTCTGACGGATCAAATGTGCCTTGCCTTGGTAGATCAACACTTCCGCTGGTCTTAGTCTCGAGTTGTAGTTTGAGGCCATACTAAAGCCATATGCACCGGCATTTTTAAAAGCCAAAATATCTCCAGGTGTTACCTCCGCTAATTTCCGATTCCAGCCTAGGGTATCGGTTTCACAAATGTAACCGACCACGGAGTATACTCTCTCATGTCCGCCGGGGTTTGACAGATTAATAATGTGGTGGTAGGAATCATACATCATCGGCCTTATCAAGTGGTTCATGCCTGAGTTAACACCAACAAACACGGTAGCAGGAGTGGTTTTTACCACGTTAGCCTGAACCAAAAGCCAACCAGCTTCGCTAACCAAAAATTTCCCGGGTTCAAACCAGATAGATACTTCTCTGCCATATGCCTGACTAAACTCGTCAAATGCTTGCTTTAGGTTACCACCCAGGTCTTCTATATCCGTAGCTGGATCGTCTTCCCAATAAGACACCTTCAGGCCGCTGCCAAAATCAATGTAATCTAGTTCAGGGAATTGCATGGCAGCATCGAAGAGGAATTTCGCCCCTTTGAGAAAAACTTCACTATCGATAATATCTGACCCAGTATGAATATGTAAACCGGTTACATTCAGTTTATATTGGTTCACCACCTCCAGGATTTCATTTAACTGCAGCAAGGAAATACCAAATTTAGAATCGATATGCCCGGTCGAGATCTTCAAGTGACCTCCAGCCATAATATGCGGGTTCAATCTGATACAGACTGGAACGGTGCTACCATAAGTCTGTCCGAATTTTTCCAGCATTGGGAGATTATCAATATTGATCATGACCCCAAGATCCACCGCCTGAATGAACTCCTTGAATTCAACTCCATTTGGAGAGTATTGGATTTCAGTAGGTGCAAAGCCTGCTTTCATTGCTAGCTCCACTTCTTGAATAGAAACCGCATCCATCCCAACTTCTAATTTCTTTAGAAGCTTTAGAATTGAGATATTGGACAATGCTTTAATTGCATATTTGATACCCAGGTTAATTCCAGGGAAAGCATGCTTTAGCTTTTGCACTTGAGTGGCTATTCGATCAGCATCATAGACGTATAAAGGTGTACCCATCTCAGCAGCCAGCTCGACCAAGTCCACTGCTTGAATATTGTATTTACTATTTATCAATTCCATAGTACCTCCCGGTGTATACGGGCTCAAACAAAAAAGGGATGCTTACACATCCCTTTCAAAAGTAAGTTTTTTTTGCTTAAAATCCAGTGGCTATTTCAAATAGCAATCCACAAGAAGTTTACTGCTGTTCTTCTTCTTCCTCTACTTTGAT
>JBPCUG010000173.1:0-5117 GCA_051011275.1 Cyclobacteriaceae bacterium
TATCATCTATTCAAGAACTGCTGAAAAAGCAGAAGCTTTCGCAAAAAAATTTGGCATTCCAAAGTGGACTACCGACCTGGCTGAAGCCATTCAAGATCCGGAAGTAGATCTGGTGATCAACGGTTTACCTAATAATTTGCATTTGGAACCAACCAAAATGGCGGCAAAGGCTGGAAAAGGAGTATTGGTCACCAAACCACTTGGTCGTAATGCATCTGAGGCAAAAGCCATGTTAGACGCTGTTGAGAAGGCCGGCGTTTTTCATGGTTATCTTGAAGACCTAGCCTATACTCCCAAAACCATCAAAGCCTTGGAGACCGTAAGAAACGGCGCTTTGGGAAACATACTTTGGGCTCGCTCAAGAGAGACCCATCCAGGCCCGCACAGCGATTGGTTTTGGGATGCAGAACAATCAGGAGGAGGAGCCATTATCGATTTAGGCTGCCATTGTATCGAGATCGCTCGTAATTTTATCGGTAAAGATGTTTTGCCCGTCGAAGTAATGTGCTGGGCAGATACCCAGGTTAAACCGATCGAAGCAGAGGACCATTCCATAGGTCTGGTGAGATATGCAAATGGTGCTATCGGCCAGTTTGAAGTTAGTTGGGCCTTCCGTGGGGGCATGGATCTTCGAGATGAGGTTATGGGCACCGAAGGAACGATATGGCTCAATCATTTTATGCGTACGGGTTTTGAGGTATTTACTGCTTCCGGACAAAGTGGTTATGTAGCTGAAAAAGCAGAGAGTGCCAGCGGCTGGCAGTTTCCGGTTGGAGACGAAAACCACGAGTTGGGTTATGTAAATATGTTTACTGATATGTTTGATTGTTTTGAGAACCACCTCATACCTAAAGAAACTTTCTACGACGGCTATATTGTCAATGAAGTAATGGATGCCTGCATGCGATCAGCAAAAAGCAAAAAGTGGGAACCGGTTAAGTTGGAGGTGTGGAGGGGCAAGGAAAATGTTGATGATACGAAGGCTCAAAAGGAATATGACCGGCAGTACTTTTTAATTAAAGAGGAAAAACTTCCAAATGGCAGTATGAAAGTAATTCTGAAAGACAAGCGTACGGGTGAGATCGTACAAAAGGAAGTCATTCATGAATAACCGTGCTCCGAACCTTTTAGTGGAATTTGCTCGCAAGCAACTCTCTACATCTTCTACCTAACCATTCTGAACTCTTATGAATATCGGACTTACCGCCCGCCTCTCCCTAATGATGTTTGTACAATACTTTATTTGGGGTTCCTGGGCGCCTACCTTAGGAAATTTTATGGGAACGCCTGAAATAGACATGGGCGAACTGATCAATTGGGCTTACAGTCTGGGTCCAATATCTGCTATTATAGCACCTTTTTTTCTTGGCATGATAGCTGATCGGTTTTTCGATTCTGAGAAAGTATTGGGCGTTCTTTGTTTGATTGCAGGAGTCGCTATGATACTAATGCCTGGTTTCGCTGGTACCGCCTGGTTCCTTCCCTTGCTTTTCCTTCATGCAGTATGTTATTTCCCTACCCTCGGGCTTACCGCATCTTTGGCTTTTCACCACATGACCAACCAAGAGAAGGAGTTCCCAGTGGTGCGGGTTTTTGGGACCATCGGCTGGGTGGCGGCTGGCTTTTTGATCGGCAAATTCCTGAAGGCAGATTTTCTGGCAACCCCTTTATACATTGGCGGCGGAGCGGCAGTTTTCCTGGGGCTGTATAGTTTCACTTTACCACTGACACCACCACCAGCCAAAGGGCAAAAGTCTTCCTGGCGCGAGATACTTGGTATTGACGCATTAAAGCAACTCAAAACTCGCTCGTTCATCATATTTCTATTAAGTGCTATGTTGATATTCATCGCCTTTGGCACTTATTTTCCATACGCACCTCGGTACTTAGCCACCGTTGGTATTGAAAATCCATCTTTTGAAATGGCTTTTGGGCAAGCTTCAGAGATCATCTTTATGTTGTTGATCCCTTTCTTTTTTGTTCGATTGGGGGTCAAATGGATGCTTATGCTGGGCATGTTGGCTTGGGTGGCGAGGTTTACTTTATTCGCCGGTGCTGCCATTAGCGGCACCTATTGGTTGATCATGCTTGGTATTCTCCTTCATGGTATTTGCTACGATTTCTTTTTTGTGACCGGCCAGATCTATATAGATAAAAAGACCTCGCCTGCTATCCGCGGGCAAGTCCAGGGATTACTAGTACTGTTGACTCAGGGTGTAGGTTTTTTGCTCGGAACACAACTGTCCGGCTTGTTTGTAAATACCTTTGGAACCGAGGGAACTTTAGCGCCGGGAGAATGGCGGTTATTTTGGGGAATATTTGCTGGCGCCACTTTGCTGTTTGCACTAATATTTTTTATGTTGTTTAAAGACGACACCAAGGAAACTCCCAAAGTTATTACCAGTTAACTTCTAACCTATGAAATACAGAAATTTTGGACGTACTGAATGGCAAGTGAGCGAGGTTGGCTATGGCATGTGGGGGATGGCCGGCTGGAAAGGCACTGACCTAGAAGAAGTTGAGCGAGCTTTAGATCTCTCAGTGGAATTAGGCTGCAACTTTTATGATACTGCCTGGGGGTATGGCGAAGGAAAAAGCGAACAAATCTTGGGTGGCTTGGTTCGCAGGCATCCTAATAAAGAGTTGTACACTGCGTCTAAGATCCCTCCTAAGAATTTCATCTGGCCCTCCAAAAGGCAGTTTACCCTTGGTGACTGCTTCCCAGCAGAACATATCATTGACTATACAAATCGGACATTAAAGAATCTTGACCTTGATTCAGTTGATCTGATGCAATTTCATGTTTGGGAGGATAGCTGGGCTGAAAATGAAGAATGGCAGAGGGCCGTCGAAGACCTTAAGCAATCAGGAAAGCTGAAAGCCGCGGGTATAAGTGTCAACCGTTGGGAGCCTAATAACAGTTTGAACACCTTACGGACAGGCATGATTGATGCAGTCCAGGTGATTTACAATATCTTTGATCAAGCTCCGGAAGACACACTGTTCCCCCTCTGTCGCGAGTTGGATATTGCGGTGATCGCAAGAGTGCCTTTTGATGAAGGATCCCTAACCGGCAACCTTACTCTGGAGTCTACTTTTCCTGAAGGTGACTGGCGCAACACTTACTTTGTACCGGAAAATCTACAATCCAGTGTTGCTCACGCGGAGGCGGTAAAGGCTTTATTACCTGCAGATTTAACCCTTCCGGAAGTTGCGATGAAGTTTATCCTTAACAATCCTGATGTAAGTACGATAATTCCAGGTATGCGTCAATTAAGACATGTTCAAGCCAATATGGCAACCAGTATGAGCCCAGCACTACCAGCTGATCTGATGGAAGAATTAAAAAAGCAACGATGGGACAGGGAGCCCACTGAATGGTCGCAATAAACTAAACCTTGGGTCTAGGACCAGATAAATAGGTACCTGCTACAAGTAGAATAGACATTCCCACGATTAATCCCAATCCAGCAACCAGCCCAAACCGGTCAGCTACAAAACCAATTACGGGTGGACCCAAAAGGAAACCCAAATAGCCCAAGCTAGCTACAGCAGCGATACTGGTTGCCGGTGCCATTCCAGGCACCTTGGCTGCTTGTCCAAAAACCACTGGTATCAAGCATGAGAATCCCAGCCCGGCTAAAGTAAAACCTAATATTGCGATCCATGGCTCAGGCCAAACCAAGGCCAACCCCAAGCCTACAAATATGATTAGGCCACCAACTCGTACGATGCTTCGCGGTCCCCACTTGGGTATGATTTGATCTCCATAGAACCTGCCCAAAGCCATGGTCAAAGAGAACCCTGCAAAGCCAAAACCCACCAAGTAGCCTTCGGAAAGCAAGGTCTCTTCCAGATAAACACCACTCCAGTCTGCGATCGCCCCTTCCCCCATCATGGAGCAAAAGCTTATAAAAGCCAAGCCGATCAAAGCCCTTGAAGGAAGAGCAAAAGTTGCCTCTGAGGCAGTATGGTCGGCAATTGCAACCAAATGAGATCTTACTGCTAGTAACAAAACCAACATCAATAAGGTCATTCCCAGCATATGGAAAAAAGAGGAGATCCCCAACCAAATGATCAGTCCCGCTAGCCCGGCTCCGAGCATTCCCCCAAGACTGAATAGTCCATGAGAAGTAGACATCACTGAGATACTATCCTTTCGCTCTACAGCAGCAATAGACGCATTCATAGCGATATCAGTAGCACCAGCACCAAGTCCCATTAACGTTAAAGCTAACAGTAGCGATATAAAATTGGGCGCCAATACCGGCCACACCACAGCAAGCAGGTAGACTACTGCGCTATAGAAGGTGACCTTACCGGCACCATATCTTGAAACCAACCAACTGGTAAATGGCATCGAGAGCAAAGCACCTAGAGGAAGACCTAATAGCGCCAATCCTAAGATCCCTTCACTCATATCAAGGTTGGCTTTGACTTCTGGGATACGCGTAATCCATGACCCGAAAAGGATACTGTTAAGAGCGAAGATCAAGCCGGCGGCTCGGGCCTCCTTATTCTCAAAAAGCTGCAGTAGCGATTGGATCATTATAGAGAGCAGGCGATTTCAACGCGATTACCTTCAGGATCCAGGACAGTACTTTCATAGTATCCATCCCCTGTTCGTCTTGGACCGTCAAGTACAGCGTAACCGGCTAAACGAATCTTTTTGGTGAGACTATCGACCTCGGCCTGGTCGCCTACATCAAAAGCAAAATGGGTCAGGCCTTTATATTGCGTTTCAGCTTCATTCTTGTTATCGGGGATCCCCTCTTTAGACATCAATTCCAACCGAGCTCCTGACTGATAGGAGATAAAGTAAGAGGCAAACTTTTTCTGCGGATTCATATATTTCTGATTGGCTTCTCCATGAAAGTATTTCGTATAGAAACCCTTCATGGCTTCCAAATCGCTGGTCCAGATGGCAATATGCTCTATTCGCATGCTATAGGAATTTATTTTCCTTTTCAGTTAGTGATATTTTGGTTCCAAAAGCTACGATAATTTTGTTACTTTATCGAAGTTGCAATGATATGACTAATCAAAACAAAAGACCTAAGTACCTGATCTGGCTGCTGGTGATCATGACCATAAGCATACCTTTGATCTACTATTTC
>JBPCUG010000174.1:0-3411 GCA_051011275.1 Cyclobacteriaceae bacterium
AATTGGGACGCACCTATTTTAGTAAGTCCGCATCAACCGACCAGACTGTATTTTGCTTCACAAAGAGTTTGGCAGTCCAATGACCGAGGCGACAGCTGGACCCCCATTTCCAAAGACCTAACGCGAAATCAAGAACGTGTCACCCTGCCCATTATGGATAAGGCTTGGAGCTGGGATGCTCCTTGGGACATGCTGGCCATGTCTGCTTATAACACCATCACTTCTCTAGCTGAGTCCCCTCAGCAGGAAGGCCTTATTTATGCCGGCACCGATGATGGCATTATTCAAGTGACTGAAAACGGTGGGGATACTTGGCGAAAGATCGAAGTTGGCAGTTTGCCTGGAGTGCCAAGAACAGCATTCGTGGATGATATTAAAGCAGACTTGTTTGACGCCAATACAGTTTATGTGGCACTTGACAATCATAAGTACGGGGATTTTAACCCCTACCTGCTAAAAAGTAATGACCGTGGAAAGACCTGGCGTTCAGTCAAGGGTAACTTACCTGGACGAACATTGGTCTGGCGCCTGGTTCAGGATCATGTCAAGCCAGAGCTGCTATTTCTAGCTACCGAGTTTGGTATCTATACTACGATCGATGGCGGTCAAAAATGGATAAAGCTTACCGGCGGCCTACCCACTATATCATTTAGGGACTTGGCCATTCAACGTAGAGAGAACGACTTGGTGGGTGCTTCGTTTGGCCGTAGCTTTTATGTATTTGATGATTATAGTGTTTTGAGGAACCTCTCCGAAGAGCAACTGAAAAAGGAGGCAACCCTATTTGCCGCACGTAAGGCTTGGTGGTATATCGAGCGTCCGGTACTGAGCTTCAATAAAACCAGTGATCAGGGAGCATCCTACTATGTAGCTCCCAATCCTCCTTTCGGTTCCACCTTCACTTACTACCTGGTGGACGAGATTAAAAGCAAAAAAGCTACACGTCAGGAGTCAGAGAAAAGTAAGATCAAAGCCAACCAAAATGTACCATTCCCAGGGTGGGAAGCCGTGGAGACAGAGCGACGTGAACAAGACCCTAAGATCCTGCTAACCATAAAAGACGGTTCAGGGCAAGTGATCCGTAGATTGGAAGGACCGGTAAAGAAGGGTTTCCACAGAGTAACCTGGGACTTGAGATACCCTGCCACCGAGGCAATCGCTTTGGTCGATAGACCAACCAACAATGACGATCCACCACAGGGCCTTTTAGCAGCACCTGGTACTTACACCGTTGCTATGGCCAAACAAGTTAATGGTGTTACCACCGAACTTGCAGGCCCCATGAAGTTTGAAGTAGAACGCCTGCGAAAGGGAGCATTGGATGGAGCCAGCCCCGAGGCTTCTGCTGCGTTTTGGAGAGAGATCGGTCAATTAAACCGGGACTTGTCCGGGACTTCCCTAGCTCTAAGGAATGGCTTGACCAAGATCAACGCCATGAGGAAGGCTCTTGACCGAGCCACTACAAATCCTGGTGAAATGGATGCCCAGCTCCATCAGCTAAGAGAACGACTGCTCTCCCTGGATCAGCAGTTGAATGGTTCAAGAGCCAAACAAGAGATCGGAGAAAAGGGTAAAACCACGGTCTCCGGCCATATGAGCGTAGCTTTTACAGGTACATCCTATTCGACATATGGACCCACACCTACGCATAAGCGAAGTCTTGAAAAGGGGCGCACGCAGTTTTCAGCAATAAAAGAAAAATTGCAACAGATCTTGAATCAGGAGTTACCTGAAATGGAGAAAGCTTTGATAGCTGCAGGTGCTCCCTGGGTAGAAGGACAAATGATTCCCATTGGACAATAATAGTATAACCAGAACTCCCATGCGCACTCTATTGATATTGATGGTCATGGTTTGTGTCGGCTGCCAGCAGTCAGTCGAATATGATCTTATCCTCAGAAATGGAACTATTTATGATGGCACTGGAAAAGCCCAAATAGTTGGCGACATAGCTGTGCAAGGAGATAGTATCGTAGCTGTTGGTGATCTAAAGAATCTAAAGGGGAAAGAGGAGATTGATATGCAAGGTTTGGCTGTGGCTCCAGGATTCATCAATATGCTTAGCTGGGCCAATGTCACACTAATAGAGGATGGCCGCTCTCAAAGTGACATCCGGCAAGGAGTGACCTTGGAAGTTCTTGGAGAAGGAAGTTCCATGGGCCCACTGGATGCATCTATGAAAGAGGAAATGATAAAAAACCAAACCGACATCAAATATGACATTAAGTGGACTACTCTTGGAGAATACCTCCAATATTTGGAGAACAAAGGTATCTCTACCAATGTTGCCTCCTTCGTTGGCAATGGAACACTACGTCAGATGGTGATCGGTAACGATAATAGACCAGCTACCGAAGAGGAACTGGGACTGATGAAACGGCTTGTAGCTCAAGCTATGGAGGAAGGTGCTGTGGGGATCTCTTCCTCCTTGTTGTACGCTCCTAGTGGTTACGCCGATACCAATGAGTTAATCGAATTAGCTAAGGAAGCCGCCAAGTACAATGGGATGTATATTTCACATATTAGGAATGAAGGGGCTAAATTGTTGGAGGCAGTGGAAGAGTTAATTACAATTTCCAAGGAAGCGGGCCTTTCGGCAGAAATTTATCATTTGAAAGCCTCTGGAGAAGGCAATTGGTCATTGCTAGATTCTGCTGTCAATAGGGTAGAAGAGGCCCGAGCTGCTGGCCTGCCCATCACCGCTGATATCTATACCTATCCTGCTAGTTCAACCGGTTTACACGTCCAGCTACCAGACTGGGTAAGGGAAGGAGGGGTGGACTCCGCCATCGTGCGTTTGGCCAATCCGAAATTGAGGAACAAGATCTTATCTGAAATCGATTTTGAACATAGCCCTGACAAAATATTATTGGTGGGGTTTAAAAACGAAGCGCTTCGGGTGCACATCGGAAAAAGGCTATCAGAAGTAGCCCTCGAACTCCAAAAAACGCCGGAAGTGACCATGATCGACCTTATTGTAGAAGATGACAGCCGCATACAAGTGGTATATTTTTCAATGTCTGAAGAGAATATAAAGAAGAAAATAGCCTTGCCTTGGGTAAGTTACTGCTCTGATGCCGGCTCCTATACCAACGAAGGTGTTTTTCTAAATCAAAGCACACATCCTCGTGCCTACGGTTCCTTTATTCGAGTGCTTGGTAAATATGCTCGGGATGAACAAATCCTTCCGCTGGAAGAAGGGATCCGAAAACTAACGTTTCTTCCCGCAACTAACCTAAAGCTAAAGAGACGTGGATTGCTGGCGCCAGGTTATTATGCCGATATCGTAGTATTTGACCCGGACATGGTGCAAGACATGGCTACTTTTGAAGAACCTCATCAGTATGCTCAAGGAATGGTGCATGTCTGGGTAAATGGGGAACAGGTTTTAAATGAAGGTATGCATACCGG
>JBPCUG010000175.1:0-3759 GCA_051011275.1 Cyclobacteriaceae bacterium
GGCCAGATCAGTGGGTACGCATTCTGGGCAAGCGCATAATAAAAGTAGATGTAAAAGAATACAGCCGTGAGAAGCAGAAAAACCAGGGAATTTGGGAAGGTTTTAATGTGAAACTAGGTGACGGAGATAGTGATTGGGCCAAAGTGAATAAGGCCCTGGTAGAAGTCGGATACGAAGGCTGGGGATCGGCGGAAGTACCAGGTGGAGATCGTGAACGACTGCAGGAGATCTCAGAAAGGATGGACCGGATCTATAAATTATAGCTACTACACTGGAAAGATACCGTCCTTATATTTCTTACCGTGGTATCCTTTGGCACCGATCTCAATTGCAAGTTCACTGCGAAAATCTTTATCTGACTTTAGAGTTTCCAGTACATGCGCAAAATCATATTTAGGTCGCCAGCCTAATTCTGTTCGGGCTTTTTCATTAATGTACACTCTGCCAAGGCCGTGAAACATACTCCAGCCTTTACTTTTATAAAGTGCTTCATACTCCGGATAGATCCTTGCTATCACTTTCGATGCGTTAGCTCGCAACTCGGGTAAGTCCCCTTTAGAAAAGGGCGTGGTAGCACTAATAATGTAACGGGCAAAACCAATTTCCCTGGCTTTCTTAATAGCAAGGACGTGGGCGCTTACTACATCCTCTATATCCACTCTTCTGTACAACAGTTCATTTGCTTTGGCATTGGCTTCTTCAAAAGCATTTCTAACATTTATATTGTCATCATCCTCCGGAAAGAAACGGGAGGTTCTCAGAATGATACAAGGGAGCTCGTGGTTTCTATGAAATATCTGGCACAGGTCCTCGGCTGCCACCTTGGTCACTCCGTATATGTTTTTGGGAACCGGCACCACGTCCTCCGTTACCCAAACTGCAGGCTCATCAACTGAAGGTCGCATGGCATCTCCAAAAGTGCTGGTAGTACTGGTAAAAATAAAAGAATCAACCCCCTCCTTTCGTGCTGCCTCCAAAAGGTTATAAGTTCCACTGATATTGGTATCTATAAAATCCTGATAGCTGTGCGTGACTATGTGAGGCTTGTGTAAAGTGGCAGCGTGTAACACCACATTTACTCCAGGCATGAGTTGATCTACAAATGATCTATCAACTATCGATCCTACTTTATCAGTAAACTCCGAAGGCAATAGGTCCGTTCCAACTATTTCATGCTCTGTTTTGCCTAGTACTCGCACCAGAGCTTCTCCTAAATGTCCACGGCTTCCGGTAATAAGTATTTTCATGGATTGTTGTTTCACTAAGTATAAACCGCTGAAAAGTCACTTCGATAAATATACTGGCTTTTCCCTAATTCGGAAAATGTCTTAACCGTATGGCTACAATGCCTCTTCCACTTTTTTCAAGAAAGCATTCCAAACCACGTGCTTACCTTCCGGTGGGTTTTTGTCATCTCCCATCCTTATGATGACCATATCCCATTCAGGTATGATGCAACACACATTGTGATTGAGTCCGCTTAAGTAGGCTGTACCCAGCGGAGCGTCCGGCATTCTGCTGAGTCCGTTGGGGCTATTCACCCACCAGTTGAAACCATAGGATCCGGAACCTTTTACATTTGCACGGTCGCCTGTGAAAACAGGGACCTCTGCATTCACTTGACTAGTAGTGGCCCTTTCACACCAGGATTTTGATAGTAATTGTTTTCCGTCCCAGTTTCCACGGTTAAGAAAGAGATGCCCAAAGCGTGCCAGCTGATGAGCATCAAGGGTAACATTGGTGCACCCATTGTTAATTGGAATACCATCTACATCTTGTTCCGGATGCCAGACCCAATCTCCCATTTGGATTTTGTCGGTAAGTTCTCTTTTGAGGAAATTATGCATCGGCTCATTGATTACCTGAGTCAGCACTTTTCCAAAGGTCATCTGTGCTTCATCCCAATATTCGTAGTGCGTGCCGGGCGCAAAATGTGGTTCCTCTGGGATATATGGCGTCCACGACCAATCGGAGTTTTCATCATCCCACCTACTTCGACCCCTTCCACTATAACCTGAAGTCATGGTAGCAAAGTGTCGAAATGTTACATCGGGGTAATAGGCTACCAGACTACTGTCGTAATCAGCTGCGCGAGTTTCCAGTGTCAATTTGCCCTGGTCAATTAACAGCCCGAGCACAGTACTGGTAAAAGCCTTGGAACACGAATAGATATTATGTGATTTTCTGGTACTATCTCCCTGATAAATAATTTGTCCATTTTTAATTACCAATACTTCTTCAATTCCATCTTCGAATGATTTGGATTTGAGATAGCCTAATGCATCCTCAAGTTTCTCTTGGTCGATACCAAATTTTTCAGGCTGACTATCCATCCATTGATCTCCGGGAAAGTGCATTTCAGTATTTGGTGAATTGTCTTGGCATGCACTTAACAAAATCAAAAGATAGAGGATAGAAAAAAGAGACTTCATAAGCTGAAATTCGATTTGTTAATGGCCAAATTTAGAAGAATCCAGAGGTAAGTCAAAAAGTGCTTAAAGTATCTGGTATTCGTCTAAGTCATTCTTTTACTAGAAATATCTTTTGCTTACTTTGGTGTGCCTTATGCGAAAAAGTTCTCCAAAGAAGCTGATTCTGAAAAGTATACATGAGCCCTAAAACAGTCTTTCCTGTCAGATACCAAGTGGTAGGTGGCACCTTTATTCTGGCCATGATCGTGTTGTTTGATCGGATCTTGATCTCGGTGGCTAAGGATCCGGTAGCTCAGGATCTTTCACTAAACGACAAGCAGATGGGCTGGGTGCTTTCCATTTTTGCCCTTGGCTATGCTTTGTTTCAAACTCCCTCAGGATACCTAGCAGATAGGTATGGTCCCCGGAAGATACTTACTGCTGTGGTAAGTCTGTGGTCAGTATTTACTGCCCTTACCGGAGCGGTGTGGAATTTCGGATTGCTATTAGTGGTAAGATTTTTATTTGGCATGGGAGAGGCCGGCGCTTTTCCCAGTATGGCTAGAGTAGTTTTCAACTGGATCCCATTGAGGGAAAGGGGCATTGTAAATGGTATAAACTTTTCTGGCGGACGCATTGGAGCGGCGATTGCTTTGCCGGTTGTTGCCTGGCTGATTGACCTTACCAGCTGGAGAATGACCTTTGTAATTTTGGGACTAATCGGGGTAGTATGGGCTATTATCTGGCATTTGTGGTTTCGCGATGCACCTGCAGATCACGCAGCCATTTCTGAGGACGAACTAAGCTATATTAAAGAGAAAACTCAGGCTCCCAACGCCAGTGCAGATGAGAAGAAAGTTTCTTTTACCAAAATGTTCAAAGCCAAATCGATGTGGCTGATGATGGGGCAATATTTTAGTAGCAACTTCACCTTTTTCTTTTGCCTTACCTGGCTCTTCCCACACTTAAAAGTAAAGTACAACTTAGAAGCAGTTGAAGCTGGCTTTTATTCCTCAGCTCCATTGATCTTTGGCGCACTTGGTAACTGGTTTTCAGGCTGGATGGTCGACTTTATCTATAGAAAAGATAAATGGGAGCTGTCAAGAAAAGTACCCGCTATTCTGGGATTTTCGTTAGCCGCCATTGGTATTATCGGAAGCATATATATGAAAGAAGTTAATGGGGCGGTCATTTTCATATCCATGGCTGTATTTGGTGCTGATATGACATTGAGTCCTTCTTGGTCAGCTTGTGTGGATATTGGGAAGGAGCATTCAGGAGTGGTAAGCGGTACCATGAATATGGCTGGCAATTTGGGGTCATTTTTTACCGCTCTGGCTTTCCCCTA
>JBPCUG010000176.1:0-5430 GCA_051011275.1 Cyclobacteriaceae bacterium
ATTAAAAAAACTTGGAAAACCTTAGCTGTAAAAAGCTGTCCTCACGAAAGTTGTAGAAAAACTCCTCTTTACTCACGTCCTGAAAGATCCTGGCCTCAACTTCCACTTTCCACGAATCGCCTATCCGGCGGCTACCTTCTACGCTGAAAAATTTAGAACTGTTGTCGAGGTCGAAGATCGCGCCAGCTAGAAAATCTGTGCTTTGGGTATCGTTGAAAGCAAATCGGGCGCCAACAAAAAGATCATTGGCCAAGTTGCTAAAAGCCAGTTCATCTCGGCTATCATATAAGTACTCTCCTACAATGCCTATGTCCAAGCCACTAGAGGCAATATTGCCGAAAGTGTATTCAAACCCCGTGGCCAGGGCTAGAAAGTCTTGCTCATCGGCATAACGGTAGATGGACTCTAGCTTCAATAGCCAAGGGCCCAGGGTTGCTTGCGCGTCTACACCGGTTTGTGAGATAGTGGGATAGATCGCTCTAAACTCCCGCGAACCATCAAGCCCAAGAAAAAGTGGCTCGCGGCCCACGCCGTAGAATTGAGAAACTCCAATATCCATAGGCCCGAAATAGTGCGACCAGCGAAAGGCCACACTGGGGGTCCATTCACCCCAATTGTTCTCTATCTTAATATCCTCTCTTTCAATCACATTAGAGAATCTCAACCTCCCACCGCGGTCTGGGAATTGTCTGCGGCGCGCATATGGCATATAGAAAAAATCAAATGTGCCTTTATTAGTGGGGTAGGAGATGTGTAACATGGGTTGACCCAGCTTTTGTTCCCCGTCAAAACTTTCAACCTGGTCGGTCTGATTGATGATATCTACTAGATGAATAGATTCAGTCACCCCCCAAAAGATTTTTTTCCATCCAATACTCCACTCCAAGTTTCTTTTATTGTTTTGATAATACAATTCGCGAATATCAAAATGAGTACGATGGTCGTCGTATTGATCCCAGCGTCCGAAGAGACTGGCTTTCACAGACTTTTTGCCATCATCCCATTCAAGTAAATATTCCGGATTTAAGGAAATGGAAAAATAGTTTCGTTCTTGCCCTTGGTATAATCCCGGATGGAGATAATACCGGTTGTCAAGCTGGATCTGAAGGTCAAAATCTTTCTCTAATTTTTGCTGACCAAATGTGGAGTGAGCGAATAAAGAAAGGGCAAAGGCTGCGAACCATAGCTGCCGCAGCCTTTGTATAAAAGGAGTGGGTCTCATTAGCTACCGGCCCTTCTCAGGCTGTTTTGGTCAAAATCAGATTCGGCTGCCCCAGTCTTGAAACGATAGCCCTCAAATAGCAATTCTGTTTCTTTATTAGATTGATGATTGACCATTAAAAATTTCTTTGCACGCCAGTGCTTGCCTTCATATTTTTGGTAATCATCATAGGTCAAAGTTTTTAACAGAGCATTTTTCCTGTCGTAAAACTCAATCTTTTCCAATCGGTAGTCTTGGTCTAGATTGTACCAAACCAACCGCCGGGTGTATCCCGATTTGGGGTCAACCGGATCCTGCTCCACTACCGCCGTATTTGAGCCATTGAACGTTTCATTTTTGATGAATTTGTAGCTGTATTTTTCTACTTCGTTTGAGGAAAGGTCTTCGTAAGCAAACTCGCTACCCATAAAAGGGCCAGACTTATTATCTGATGAGATCCTTTTTACTCGCTTGATCGCTGGCAAATACAACCATTGGTCATCTGGACTTTGCTTATGGGTAAAGGTAAGGGTGGCGGTACCTTCCACGTCTTTGGGGCTATTGAAAACGATCAGTGACTTGTCGCCGTCGCTGGTAAGCTCCAAGGTGCGATTTTCCATAAATCGGGTACTTTCCTGCCCTTGCTTATTGCGCAGTACCATTTTTAGTTTTACTTCAGAGCTTTCAAAACCGCGATCCGCTTGATCTGCCGCTTGTGCGATTTCCATTCCTGTTTGACTGGGTGCCTGGGCAAATACAGTTGTTGCCATGGCAGTGAGCATAAATGCTATGATTGAATTTTTCATGATTTTATAGATTCAAGGGTTAAAGTTTTATTTGATTCAACAGTTTGAGTAATTCCTTTTTTGCTTCCCAGTAGAAGAATAGCTGGAAGCAACAAGAAATCGATGATAAGGGCGGCTACAATTATAATTGCTGTAATTTTTGCCATGCCGGAGTTCATTCCGAAACTCGACTGGGAAAGAATAGCAAACCCAATAACCAATACTAAAGTGGTGGTTACTAGTGCCCTTCCCACAGTGGCAAAGGCGTATCGCACTGCATTCTGGGCATCGGCGTTTTGATCCCGACGGGCTCTTAAGTACTTTGACATAAAATGGACGGTGTCATCGACTATAATTCCTAATGTCATACCGAAAACAATGGCCATTCCAACATTGATCACTCCATCGAACAAGGCCCAAACTCCAAAACCCACCGCTATCGGTGCCACATTAGGGATCAAACTGATTAGGCCAAACCGGAAGCTCTTCAAAGCAAACATTAGCACTACTGAAATGATGATCAGCGCCAGGAGTGTCCCGGAAATCATGCTCATTATTTGTCTGCCTGATAAGTAAGAAAACATCATGGTTGGACTGGTAGCCAGAGCATGCATATATACAGGTGTGTTGTCTCGCAGCCATTGTTCTGCACGCGTGGCAAAAGCAATCATTTCTTTTGAGGAGATATTTTTTATAGTAGCAGTAACCCGGGTCTCCGATTTGTCGACATTGATTTGATTGTTAAGATCCAGGCCAAAAGGGAGTGACATTTCGTAAAGCAGTAGGTATTGCGCTGCCTCTTGTCGATTCTCTGGCATCCTATAATATTGGGTGCTATCCCCATGCATGGATCGGTTGACCCTTCGAGCTACCTCAGCATATGAATTGACATGGATGACTTCTTCTTGCTGCTGTAACCAATTCTCAAAGGCATCCAAATTGTTTAAGTATTCCGGGTTGTTGATGCCTCCACTTTCACCTGCTGCAACTGAGAATTCCACGTTATAAATGCCGGTAAGATTGTCGCTTATGAAATCGGTATCCGTTCGGAAAGCTATTTTATTATCAAAATATTTGATAAACTCGTCACTAAGATCATTTTGAAAAGCTAATGCGGTTAAACCTAGGATGACTGCCATTGATGCGGCAATAACTTTATTTTTATGAATAATGACCAAGCTAGCTATCTGATCGAAAAACTTTCCGGTAGGGTCGGTTCGTTCCATTCTTTTTTTCACCTTCACAGGAAGTACATACATCAGTGCCGGCAAAGTAGTGACTGAGTATAGGAATGCGCCGGCCATTCCTACGGAAGTCATATTCCCTAGGTCATGGAATGGAGGTACATCACTGGTATTCATAGAAAGAAAACCAATGATAGTGGTGAGACTAGTAATAAAAACGGGCATAAAATTTACACGTAGGCTTTCCACGATAGCCTCTTTTTTGCTCATTCCCTTTCGCATAGATTGGATCAAGGTGATCAGGATATGTATGCTGTCGGCAATTGCCAAAGTCATGATAATGATGGGAGCTGCGGCAGAGGGCGGCGTGAGCTTGATACCCATCCATCCGGCAAACCCCATGGCTGAGACAATAGATAGAATAATCACGATCAACGAAGTAAAGGTCCCGGAAAAACTGCGAGTGGCAATAAATATGGTGAGAATGATGGCCAAAAACATCATTGGGATCAATGAGCCGGAGTCCTTTTGAGAAGCTTCAAAAAAGGCCCCGTTAAGCATAACCATACCTGATAGATAAGTTTTAAGATTCGGATTATTCCGTTCAAACTCTTCGGCCATATTCCTGACATAGGCACTTACCTCAGGGCCCTCGGTGAGTGCTTCCCCAGGCAGCTTCACAGTAATGTTTACTGCTGATATTGTGCCTTCATCGTTGAGTAGCCGATTTACTAACAGGGGCTCTTGCAATGCGATGGTTTTTAGTTGAGCTATTTCAGTCTCAGACTTAGTCGAAGCGTTCTCCACCAGGTCTTCTACAAAAAGGTCATCATTTTCTGCATGAGTATATTGATAGTTGGTAATAGCATCAACGCGACTAGAATACGGTGTTTGCCAGGATCTCTCCGTCAGCTTTTCAATGGCGTCTAATGAAGATGCACTAAAAGTTTTTCCGTCCTTTGGCTGAATGACGATCAGTACGTTGTCGTCTTGCGTATATTTATTTTGCAGCTCGTTGTAAGCTACCAATTGAGGGTTGTCCTTACCGAAAAATGCCCGGTAATCCCCGTCGAAATCTACTTTTGGTAGGCCAATGCCTAATATCCCAATTACTATTATGGTAAGGCTTAAAACAAGCCATCTCCGTTTGATGACCCAATGCGCCCAGGCGGTTCCAAACCGTCCCGAAACTTTTTTTAGCTGATTAATATGACTTTTCATTAGTTTTAATTTAAAATTGTTTTCTTTCCGAACTCTTCATAATTGAGAAATTTAGCATATTGAAAATATGCGAATACCAAATATTACGTAATTCGAAATAAATAGTTAAATTTTTTTTAAGAAATTTCACTTGAAGCCTTTTTCATCAACCTGATAAAGGTTTCTTTTTCTTTTTGGGAGAAATTACTGAGGGCAACTTTTCCGAAAGAGTACAACTTTCGGGTTAGGGTCTGATAGATGGATTTGCCTTCTTTACTCAATTGCACCAGAACAATTCTACGATCACCGGATGAGTAATCCCTTATTACATAGTCTTTTTCAATGAGTCGATCAATGATTCCAGTGGCCGTACTCATAGGTATTTGCAGGAAGTCGGCGATTTCCCGCATGATCATTTGCTCGGATTTTCCCAACATTATAAGTAGGGTAAATTCTCTTTTAGTCACATCTTCATACGCTTCCATGCAGGTGGCATCTACATTTTGCATACTGAGCACTAAGCCTTGAAGCGCGGAGATAAATTCAGATATGGTGTCCTTTTTTAGTTCAATCATTAAACAAAAATATAAATATTTCGAAAATGGAACTATTATTTTTTCGAAAAAGTTTCATTGACTCAGCACTAATTAATAAACTTGCAATCATATTCTTCGTTCAAGATAAAGCATTATTAAGTTGGATTTTTTAAAAGTTTCAGAGTCATTGAACTAGATAATTAGCTGAAAGAACAAACTTGATTCCCTAAAGTATCTTAAAAAAGCCCCATGCAAACTGCTATCGAGGTGACTGATTTCCTCAAAAGGTATCAAAAAATCAGGGCTCAAACTGAGAAAATATGCCAGCCCCTGGGAAAAGAAGAATATGTGGTGCAGCCTGTAGTGGATGTAAGTCCACCGAAGTGGCACTTAGCTCATGTTACTTGGTTTTTTGAGACTTTCATCCTAGTTCCCTATAAGAAGGATTACAAGATCTTCCACGAAGATTATAGTTATGTATTTAACAGCTATTATGAAACTATTGGAAAGAGAGTGTTACGGGC
>JBPCUG010000177.1:0-2506 GCA_051011275.1 Cyclobacteriaceae bacterium
TACCTCCGCCTCCTTTCTCAATTAGACGGATCATCCAGGCGGCCACATCCCTAACATCAATGTACTGAACCGGATCATCGCTTTTGCCCGGGACTAGTATTTCACCTCCTCTACTTAAGCGTACCGGCCAATAAATAAATCTGTCCAATCGATCCGCCGGTCCAACCATATATGTGGGCCTCACGATAATGGTTCTGTCCTCACCAAAACTCTCTCGAGCTGCTATCTCGGAGTTGGACTTCATCACGCCATAGCCATATTCCATTTTCTCGTCTTCATCTTCCAAGTCCTCGGGCATCTTCAAAACCAAATCAGTATTCTCCTTGATATTGGATCCCAAATAGGGGTAATAAACTCCGGTAGATGAAGTGTAAAGGTACAGTCCTACATTATCCTTAAGCAGTTGAGCAGTATCGCGAGTCCACTGTTCTCTATGACCAGAATTGTCAATTACAGCATCCCATTTACGTCCCCGCAATGCTTCCAGGTTATCGGATCGATCCCCGATCAGTTGTTCGACATTTTTAAAAAGATCCTGATGGATAGTTGATTTAGTCCTTCCTCGCGTAAACGTGGTGATAGCATGCCCACGACCCATAGCATAAGCGATTTGGTGTGGACCTAGGAAACTAGTCCCTCCTAATATGAGAATGTTAAGCTTTTTGTTTGCGGATTCTCTAGTTATCTCCGTCACAGAACGAGATATTAAGGATGGCCCCACCAGTGGTAATATGACTCCGGTCTTTAAAGTAGAATTTAAAAACTGGCGCCGGGTTTTAGCTCTTTTCATTTTACTCAGGTTGGTCATTTTTCCCCTAGGTTAGGTGCTCATGATACTTTCTATTCTTTAGCTTAAGGCATTCAACTCCATCTCATAATCATACCGCAAATCCTCATGCAGGTATGATATAGTTTTACTAACCGATCTTATTTGTCGCTGAAATATATTGTGAAGTGTCGTGTTTTGCTCCATAGATGGACTCATTCTTTTTAATTCAGAACAAAAATAAATCAGTAGTTCTACCTCCGTTTCTTTCTTCTTAGAATACCGGATGTATTTCTTGACATTGCGCAATATTTTACGAACACTTTTTTTTATAAAGTAATAACTCTTTCTATTTATTCGTTCAAATTCCAGCGCCATCTCGTCTTTTATATTTTCTACATAAGCTGCCTCATTAGATGCTTCATAAAGCAGATATGTCAATAATTCTTTATTTTCCTTTTTGAATTTTGACAAACGAAGACAGAGTTCAAGAAGTTCGTCAGCCGACCGGTTGCTTAATTCTTGCTTAATTTCTCTTACACTGGCAGCCTTCATGGTTATTTGAAAATTAAGAATTGAGAAATTATTATTTAGTCTCTATAGCGCTTTTAGCATAATTTGAAAATTGACCCCCTCCATACAGAAATATATTTGGCGGTTTCCAAAAGGTAGCTCGGGCTATTTGCAATTGCGTTCGTCAAAGTTTATATTTTTTTAAGCACGTTGAATGGCACCAGTTTCGATAAAGATATTCCAGATGCTGTTCCAAGTGGCTTACCAGGTCCATGGAATATTGATTGAAAACTATGCTTATTGACAAACAATATTCCTATCTCCGGCCCATTTTATCGCGCTTTCTAGTAAGAGCAAATGATTAGCTTCTTTAAAATACTCTCCCGAATGGCCTAGGGCTGAATAAAAAGCCTTGCCCCCGCCCGCAAGACAACGGTACCAAACGATAGGATGATCGTCGCCCATTCCAAAGTTTTTATCACTGGCCAAAAACCTCATGTTTCCATTAGGATCAAAAGTATTTTCATCAACCGTGTATATAACATTTGCCCCACCCTCTCTGGGATTATTGGTAAAGACATACCATTCCTCTTCTCTGATCCATTGCTCAGGCAATGTACCGCAATCAGTAAAACTAGCTGAGCATTCTTTGTTCATAGTAGCCTCCTGAAACTGAGGATTCATAGTGTGATGGGTGAAATTAGCACCAATAAGATTTTCTTCATACCAGGGCCAACGATGGGAAGCGTCTCCGGCGCCATGAATGCCTATAACACTACCCCCACCCTCCATATAGTTTTTAAAACTGGCTCTTTGCTCATCAGTCAAATTTTTGCCTGTGGCGTTGTTCCAGATCACCACATCAAATAATGGCAATTGCTCTTCGTTAAATACGGCACCATTGTCAGAAATAACTACCGCCCAATTATTCTTCTGGCCCAAACTATCAAAGGCACCTTTTGCCTCTGCTATAGCCCCTTTATGAGGAAATCCATTGGTTTTTGAGAAAACCAGAACCGTGAAATCGCTGGCATTGAGACTTAATTCAGGAGGTGTCTTTTCATAGATTGGGAAGCCGTACTTTACCTTGTAAATAAATACACCAAAAACGATCATTAGCAATACAACTAATCCAAATATGGTCCAAAGTACTCTTTTAAGCCATTTTTTCATGCCGTGATTGCTTTTTAAATTCCAATGCAAACCGAATCGCTATTTACCACAAGT
>JBPCUG010000178.1:0-14151 GCA_051011275.1 Cyclobacteriaceae bacterium
GCTCAGTTCCTCAAGAATATCTTTGATAGTATTGGTGCCTGTGCTTAAACTAACCTCTTGCTCCAACAAATTACTTTGCGCTTGAGCGGTGTACAGTATAACACAATTAAGGAGAAGACTAACTAGCCAAATTTTTTGCATCCTGGAGCTTACTTTATAACAAGGGGCTAAAAAGTTCTAACAACCTTTTGCTGTCAAAACAACAGTTCCATTTTTGTTTTCACGAGTAGTATCAAAAATTGTTTCTATTACCAAGAGCACCTCTTCCAGAGATTGATTGTCAAAGGTAGCGGTTAGCAGGCACTTTTGGGGGGTAGGAGTGTTTAAGACTATATCCATTTCATAATGTTGACTTAGTTGCAAGATGGCGTCTTCTAAGATAGCGTCTTGAAATTGTATTCTACCTGTCCGCCAAGTCATAAAATTCAGATCATCGTTAGGCTCTTTAGACAAGTCTCCGGTTTTTTTTGATAAAACCCCCTTTTCATCTTTGCTAACTATAATTGGCTCCAATTCCTTATCGGGGACAGATAGGCTGACCTTGCCAGACACAACAGTGAGGGTAACCTGACCATCGTCGGTATATGCCCGAAGGTTGAAGGAGGTGCCTAGCACTTTGGTGGTTGCGTCTGGAGTACGGATAATGAAGGGTTTTTTCGCATTAGGGACCACGTCAAAAAATGCCATACCTTCTAGAAACACTTCTCTTACGTCATCACTGAAATTGTCAGGGAAACGGATTTTACTATTGGCAGCAACCCAAACGGTGCTTCCATCGGCTAGCGCTACTTGGGTATTATTTTGTTCCTGATTACTTTCAAATACCATTTCAGTCCTAGTAGTAGAATCAATGCTGAAATAGGACTTGTAGGTGATGAAACCTATACCAATAGCAATGATCAGCACCGCTGCTGCCTTGCCTAAGAGAGGCCAAAAACTGGAGTTAGAAGATATGGGGCTGGTGTCTGAAGTGTTATTGATTTTGTTGCCCAATTCAGACCAGGCATTGTCGATGTCCGGATTGAAGGCATTGGCGTCGATTTTCGAGCTTTCCCATAACATTTGCATTTTCTTGAGATAATCAGCATTTCGGCTGTCTGATGCCGTCCATTTAGCCAGGGAAGATTTTTCATCTTCGCTACATTCACCGGCTAAGTATTTAGCTATTATTTGATCCCTGTCATTCATTTAATTAGTAGTGTCTTCATTTATATGTCAGCATAAAACTGGGATACCCCTAAATAAGCCACTAATAATTTTTATGAACCATGGGTGTAGGCCCAAGCCTAGAAGCAATAAGGTTATTTTATCCCAATGAGTATTCAAATAGATCCTTAATTTTTTTAAGGCAATCCCCATTTGAGCTTCCACTGTTTTTTTAGATAGATTTAGCTCTTCTGCAATCTCCTGGTAGGTCATGCCGGAGTTTCTGCTCAAGCTAAAGATTATTCTGCAGCGCTCAGGCAAATTCTGGATGCCGGTAGCCACTAGTTGTTTCAACATAGGCTGGTCAATTTGCTTTTCTATTTTCGGATCGGTAGTTACCTCAGCTTTAAATTCCTCATTTATTCGAAGCCTTGTAAGCTGTGCATTAATCTGACTTATCGAGCGGTTTCTAACTGCCGCATACAGATAAGCATTTAAGGAACTGGTGATTTTCAGTGTATGCCTCTTTTCCCAAATGTATAAAAATACCTCTTGGACCACCTCTTCAGCCAATTCCTCGGACCTAACGTACTTCAGTGAAAATCTATTTAATGCTGTATAATAGTGCCTGAATAAATATTCAAAAATATCCCTATCGTCCTTGGACAATAGCACAACGATTTCCTGGTCACTGTATTTCAATTGCCGAATGCGCTGGTTTTAAAATTAATAATCGATTTGAATTTAAAACTAATAATTGATTGTTTGGGGCCTTGGCGATTCAAAATAATTCATGAGCAGGGGAGTACTATTATTGCCGCCTATCCTTTTCATTTGGTGATCGCTCAGTGAAATTGCTCAATCAATCATTTGTGCTTGTAAAGAATGCTTTAAGTGTTAATATTAAGAACCAAAATTGTCCTTCTGGTGAACCAACAATGCTTTTTACTTTAAATGGGTTACTTGGAGGCTATTTTTATATTAAAATATATCAGCTGGAGATAGGATCAGGAAGATGACAACTAGCTAAATATACCTAAAAATGGGTATGGTATCTGTGATCAAAAAATAAGATATTATCAAGAAATAATAATACAATTTAAATTTAAACTTGGTAAACAAATGTAGTAGATATCTGGATAAAGTGAGCAGCTAAGATTGAGTCACAGCTCAAAAATCCAACAATAACCATTGATCAGCTATGGCCAGACCGGTAATATACCTGGCGTTCGCAAATAACAAACAAGAAGCGTTTCTTGATTTGAGCAGGGAAGATGATGCCATTTACCACTCATTCGTGTCTATGGAGTACCAACATGACTTCCAACTGCATCGCGATCAATTTACATCAGCCAAGGAGTTGATCCATTTTTTAAACACTTTTAAAAACCGGATCTCCATTTTTCATTTCGGCGGTCATGCTGGACAGTCATCTCTATACCTGGCTGACCAGGCAGGACGGGAAGAGGGCTTGATCAGCCTGCTGGCGCAGCAAAAGCACCTAAAACTTGTTTTTCTAAATGGCTGCCATACCCTGGGCTTCGTCCAAAAGTTGTTGGCGAATGGGATCCCCGCAGTAATAGCCACTGATCGGGCCATTGATGACTACCTAGCTGTTGAGTTTGCCGAAAGCTTTTATAACGCTTTTACTAAAGGTGAATCGATCATGGAGGCTTTCACCACCGCAAAAGGGGCGGTTCAAACTACTGCAGATAAAGATATCCAATTCAGGTCCGAAGGGGGTGATGAAATAGGTTCTCCGGAGCAAGGTTGCCCTTGGGGAGTATACAGTAAAGATCCACAGTCGCTTGATTGGAAAGTCACGAAAGCGCGAACTGATGTACTCAATTTACCGGGCAAATTTTGGGTGAGGTTCGCCATTTTGTTGTTTGCCATTTTCGCCATCTTTACCTGGTCCAATCGCCACATTGGTGCTTCTTCTACTATGTTCTTTCTTGCCAATGGTCCTTTGGCACTAATAGGGATATCCGCTTTTCTGCTAAAACGGTTTGAAAATTTATCACCGGGGCTAGCCTCAATAGGCAAAAGAATTTCGTGGTTTTTCTTAAAAACACCTGTGCTGTTGGTCATTGGGTTGATGGTATTGGCATTAGGGTTAGTGGGTTCTTCGGTAAAAGTTAATCATGAAGGTGAAAATGCTTTGGAGATGCATCTGACTGATCAACATGATAATAAGATAGCGGCCTGGCCGATTAGCGCCAATGATGGCGCAGAAAGTAGGATGTTGGCTTTGGCCAATCCTTTTAGCATGAAAAAGAAATTGCACGTTAAGGGTTATCATCCTATCGAAATTGATCTGAAACCTTTGGTAGGTAATCGTTTGAGTACCGAGGAACTTACGGTGAGGTCATCATTACTTATTAGATTGAACTTGTCTGAGATCGCCTTAGCAACCAGGATCAAAATCCTAATTGACCGACTTGAACACGAACAGATCGTCATTGATCCGATTGACAAGGCCGCTGCTCTATTGGGCCCTCAAGTAGTCATTGCGGATACCACTCAAAAGCGATGGGAGGACCATCTTATAAGCATGCAAATATCTTCCAGGCAATTGATTGATCTGTGTCTACAACAGTGGGCAGATCCAAATCACGTGAACAGACAAATTGACTTCGTCCCAGGAGAAGATCTTCAAATAGCGATGTTAATCTCTGACTCGCTAGTGCTGGAAAAAGAAATAACCATTAAAAATCAATCACTTAATGATGTGTTACTGGAAAGGTAAATTGATATTAACCACGTTGGCGATCTTAATAACAGGATTGATTTCACCAGTATTTTCACAGAAGAAAACTATTGATATCGACTTTGAAGTTAATGAGGTAAGATATCGAGAGTTTTATGGCTCTTCAATAAATGATCTGGAAGCAGAAGGAGCAAAGCAAATAGCTCTCAGGCTTCAACAGGATGTTCCCTTCATTACCTTTTCCGACCAAATCGGGGATCATAAAATAACCTTTACCTTGGACAAGGAAAATACCGGAATAGTTAGCGAGGATGTACATCGCGTAGATATGTTTATGGGGGTCAACCGCTCGGATGCACTGCAAGTTGATCCTATTTCGCATGAATTCAGAAGCTTAGATCGCTACATTGAGCCCCTTCCCAGTACTGTAGAAGCATTTTTGCAAGAAATCGATGCTGTCTTAGACTTTTGGCTTGACCAAGAGAAGGAGACTATTGTTCGGGAGGTCTTTAGCCAAATAAGTTTGGGAGAAAGGGCACATCCCGATCTTCAAACTAAATCTTGGGTGATGCCATTCAGTCAAAAGAGCCTTAGCATTGGCACAAATAGTGAATTTCTTGTCCGATCCAAGATCCAAACATCTGATATTCTACAGAACTTTCAATATGAAGCTAAAGCTTCAGGCAAGGTATTAGAATCCTCCACATTATACCCAGTGGAATATCGAGGTAATATACTGGCTACCTTGAAGGGTACTGATCATATAGATGTGATGGACAATGTGCAAGTTGAGGGGATATACATTCTGAAATTCATACGGGCTGTATTGCCTGAAACAATTTCACCAGAGGAATTTGACTTATGATTTTGAAGAAAGATGGTTGCTAATAAACTTAGAAGTAGGCTATTGGTGGTATTTAGTTTTCTGTGCTTACCGATGGTAGCACAAGAGACTTTCAACCCTCGGGAGAAAGCTTTGGCCAGTGCCAGTGAAGCTAAAGAGCTAGCTGCGGCTCAAAATTGGGATGAGGCAATTAAGCAGTTGGAGTTTACCATAGACGATCTCGGTAATGCGCCCGCCAATGCCTCTTACCGCTCATATTTGTACTTTAATCAGGGTTACATTTACGAACAAAGACCTGGATCTAATACCACAGAAAACTTAAAACTAGCCCAGCATTCTTATCAACTTGCTTTAAGAGAAAAGCCCGAAAGTACTAAGGTATTGAATAATTTAATTTTAGTGACTGAGAGACTCCAAGATCACCCTACCGCTTTAAGATACATAGCAGTGATGAAGGAGCTGGATACGGTTGATACTTACAAATGGGATCTACTGGCTGGGGACATTCATCGTGATTTGAACCAACCCGAACGAGCCTGGGGAAAATATAAGGAAGCGATTAAATCCAATGGAAGGAATAAAAATGCGGCCAGGAAAATAATTGACATCTATAGCAAAATGCCTTTCGAATCAGCTAAGAAGCTAGTCGGGCAATGCCAAGAGTTTAAAAAGAAAGGTATGGTAGAGATGGCCCGCTTGGGCTTTGAGGAGATCTTGAGGATTCACTGTGAATCTCAATCCATATATTTTGAGGAGGCCTTATTGGAATGGAGTGGTATTTTGGCGGCTAATGGATGGGTGCATCCCCGCCTTTCCAAATATATAGCCAGGCTTAAATGTGAAGTGCCAGCGCTGAGATTGTTAGATATAAATGTTAGGCAAGCCTGGCGGACAAACCCCGATAGCTTCTGGTGGTTTGAGACCAGCAGGCGTCAGTTTTATTATCTGGCACTACAAAAAAGTTGGGGAGACTACTTGCTCTCAATTGGCAAAAAAAAGCAGGCTATGGATCTTTACCTTGCTACCAGGGATGATATTCGTGGCATAAGAGATCTAAGTAAGGAAGTATATGGCAGGCATGATGTTTTGGAAACGGAAATATTAGTGCAGTTGGCCAGGCTATTGTCTGATAAAGAACTCAATCCGGACGGAAGAGCTTTTCGAAGACTCGAGCAGGAACTTTTTGAAGGTAAAGGACAGGCCTATGGTAAGGGTGATCTTCCTGGCATACAGAAATTTCATACCATCTTGGCATTGATCTATGTACAGCGTGCCCAATGGGAAGGCGGAGGAGCCCGTAATGCCATTTTCCAACTTCAGCATGCTATTTCTACTTCTAAGAATCTTGCCAGAAAAGACCCTGATGTGTATAGGCCACTGCCACACCTACATAGATATTTGGCCACAGCATACAAAAAGACAAACAACCTTGAACGGGCTGCTGACGCCAGCTTAAATGCAGCGGTAGGTTATTTGGAAACTGACAATCTTAATCTAAGCCGGGAAATGCTTGACCAGACAGATTCCTTGAATCCATATGTTAAGGAGAAATCCATGTTGGCAAAGAAGCAAGCAGTAAATTCAATCTATCAGGCCAGATCGCAGGTAAAAGATCTGGATGCCGAAGCATTTACAGTGACAGGGAACAAATATTATCGCTCCACTGCAACCTATGAATGGCTAGACAAGCCCAACACGATCAAAGGCATCAATTCATCGGTGATAAAGCGGCAGAAGTTCAAGGTAGTGTCAGACTTGAGCGAACAAGCTAAGAAAGTAGGCGCGACTAGTATTTCCAACGATTTGAAAAACGAAGCTTTGGTAAATGCCAATCAAGTAAAAGTCCTTTCTTCACAGCAAGATGTAATTCGACTAAGGAAAATTGATGTGACTAAAAGTAACTTAATCAACTATGAAAGTTTTCCCGAAAATGATCGACAGTTGCAAAAGGAAATCAAAACTGGTGACAAGTATTTGTTACCGAATCAAAATGAGCAAATGAAAAGAGTAATAGTACCTAAGAGAGAGGATAACTATTAAGAAATTCAATTTAGTAAAGACCTATACAACTATGGAATATTTTGATCTTCACTGCCACCCTTCATTCAAACCTTTTTTATCTGCGGAAAAGCCGAATCAAAAAAAGAACTGCTGGGATCCTTTACCCAATGTGATACCCATTGTCGAGTCTCAAAGTAGTCTTGATCAAGTAAAAAAGGGAAAGGTAAAATTAGCCGTAGCTGGGATCTATGCTATGGAAAGAGGTTTTTCTTCTGCCTTTATTATAAAGCATATTGCTCCCTTGGTCTCGATCCTGGACAAGCAGTTTATTGACAACATGAACAGCTATCACTACCATGATCTGCTTCAAGATGAGATTGCCTTTTTTATGAAAAACAGGAATATCAATGGCAATGAATTTAGGGTACTGGATAAGATTACTGATTTGCAAGACGATAAACTCAATATCATATTGAGTATTGAAGGTGGTCATGCGTTGGATGGGAAGAAGTCAGTACTCGAGAATTTAGTAGCTTTCAAAAAGCAAAGCCCGAGAATCCTTTACCTGACCCTTACACATCTCACGCAATACGATCTTAGTACTCATGCGTATGGAATGAAAATGATCAAGGCCGATGTGTTTAAGCCAAAGGGCTTGGGAATTACCGCCGCAGGACTAAAAGTGATTGACACCTGTTATGATTCCAATATTGGAAAAAGGATCTTCGTTGACATCAAGCATATGAGCTTGGTGTCCAGGTTGCAATTTTATAAATACCGGCAAGAAAAGGGTTTTAATACTATTCCCATCATTGCTTCACATTGTGCGGTCGCTGGCACTTCGTATAAGGGCCTAAATAAATATTTTAAGAATAAACCCATACAGCAAGGGGACTACATCCAAGTGAAGCTAAAGCGACCAAAAGGCATTGGAAAAACAAACTTCAATCCTTGGACCATCAACTTGTTTGATGAAGAGATCCCAATAATCTTAGGTTCTGGCGGATTGATCGGTATCAGTTTGGACCAAAGGATCTTGGGATCTAACAATGTGAAGGGTGAATTTTTCAGTAAAGAGGAATTCACGCATCTGAATCAGCATTGGCAATCGACTATTAGATCGGCGGCTTTTGAGGATGACGATGAAATAGAGTTTGACCAAGAACTGCAAAGACCAAAGGACATCCGACTGAATGTCAGAAAGCACCTGAGACATTTGACGAATACTATCCTGCACTTTGTAAAAATCGGAGGACCTAAAACCTGGAAGCATCTTTGCCTAGGATCGGACTACGATGGGCTGATTGACGCGGTAAATAATTGCTTATGCATTAACGAATATCCAAATCTGGAAAAAGACCTAGTGAAAATGATTCCTAAGTCGGTCAAGAAGGCAAAACAAACAGATCCCACAATCGATTTTCATATTACCGATATCAAACAACAGGTTCGGGATATCATGTATAATAATGCTTTTAATTTTTTGCAGAAGAATTTTCAATAATTAAACAAAGTAAACAAATCTATGATACTCTACGCTTTACTTATTGGAATTAACGACTATCCTGAAAATCCTCTTCATCAATGCGTAGCAGATGTTGAGAAGATGGACGACTACCTTAAAAGTCAGGAGCCAAAATTTGACGCTTTGGAGGTGAAAAGCCTCAAGAACTCCGAAGCTACTCGCGAGCAGGTTATCTCACAAATCCAAGAGCACTTGGGAAAGGCGAACGACGCAGATGTTGCCTTTCTTTACTACAGTGGTCATGGTGCCCAAGAACAGACAGCCGGCTTGTTTTCCGATGAGCATGATGGATTGCTGGAATGTCTGGTTTGCTATGATGAAGGTGAAATAACTACCAGACAATTGCTTGCTAACAAGGAGATTAGATACTTGCTGCATAAACTTCCAGCGGACCCTCATCTGGTTACAGTTTTTGATGCCTGTCATTCCGGTGATATTGTTAGGTCCTTTCACCTTGGGTCTAACGGAGATGACGGAATGGTCAAACGCATCTCCGGAACATTTGACCCGCGATCATTTGAGGATTTCATTTTTGCGGAGGATGAGAGTGTTACGAGTAAGACCGGGGACAGGCTTGAAGTTTTTATACCGTTTAAAAACCATTTACATATAGCCGCTTGTCTTTCGAGCGAGTCGTCTTGGGAAGATTGGCAAGGAGGCGTTTTTACCCGGTATCTCCTCAAATTGCTTGAATCCACCCAAGGCAATTTGTCCTATCTGGATATAACGCGCTGGGCAAAGATAAGTATGAAAGATGTGACTCGTAAGAAGCAGTCCCCGACCATATCGGTGCAGGGTGAAGGATCTATCAGTGCCCAAAGTTCGTGGCTCAATCTTCATCCCGAAGGTGTCAGTTTTCCTGATGGCCAAATGATCAATAGTGCGAAAAGTGGTTGGATCTATTCAAGGGGCAGTTTACTAGGGGTCAAAGATGACACGGAGGTAATTGTGACCTTGGATGATGAAGAAGTAACATTGCCAGTGAAATCCGTAGAAATCGATCACGCAGGACTAGAAGTACCAATGGATGTAATTGATAAACTCGATTTCGACCGCTCTTCGTATCCTGCTCGTACAGAGATCAGTACTTATTCTGGATTAAGAATTTCAATCAACATGGTAGATGATGAGGATGAGGTAACCGAGAAGATAAAGCGAATACTAACTGATCACTCTCAAGTACAAGTAACTGATGTAAATGATGCGGACTTCAGTGTAAATATTTTTAATGGAATGATTTACTTCTCACTGCCTAACCAGGATTTCCAACCTTTAGCCAAGCAAATTATTTTAGATAGCCCGCAGGAGGACATGAAAACATCATTGGAGACACAGCTGCGCGCTTTGGTTAAGTGGCACCATTTTTATTCTCTGGAAAATCCTGGTAAAGATTTCGAGCATTGCCCGATCAAAGTAACTCTAAAAGAGGAGGGAGGAGATTGGATAGATGTAACTAATCAACCACATCGATTGGTGCCTCGGCAGCAGCGGCTGAAGATTGGCTTACAATACCAAAAAGTGACAATGCAAGTAAAGAATATCAGCGATGAACGATTATATGTTGGCCTCCTTACTCTAGCATCAGATATTGGTATTACATCAAAACCATTTGATGGAAAAGTTATTGAATTAAAACCCGGTGAGACAAAGACACTTTACGACCATAGAAACACAAAAAAAGTATATGCATCCATTGACAATTACAAGGAGGTATATAACTGGAAGGAAGAGTGGTTTTACTACAAGTTTATTTTTAACAATTTCGAGGATTTCTCAGCTGCATTAAATGATGACGACTACCTTCAACCTCCTTTAGATCCTCCGTTGACTCTACCGGTTGATGGTCTCCGTGGGTCTCGGCCCAAAGGGGAAGGAGGAGAAGAAGAAATGGAGGAAGTGGTAAAAAAATGGGGCACTTGCCGGACACGATTGGAGTTGGCAAACAGCACCTACAATGTTGTTTCGGCGGATCTTCAAGACTTTTGGAACGTTTATGCTTCTAGTGGTGAACTGGGTCCTTTTATAAAGGAGCTCTATTTTGAGGAATACTCTGACGGTTTGGATTTTGAACTGCGGCTGAAGCAGAATCAGCAGCAGTCATCGGAAGAAGCGATCAGAGCTACAGATAGTTGGATCGTCAAGCAGCTCAATAAACTTTATAACGGATCACGACGTCGAAAATTCAGAAGACAGAAACACCAAGACAGGCCGATAGTAATTGCGGAAGGTGATTCGTGGTTCTTATTTCCAAAGCCCGGCGTTCGAGACACCATTGATTATATCATGAAGGAATATCGGCTGCTCAGTTTGGCCGATGCAGGCGATGAGATTGCTGATTATATCAAAAACAATGAATTGCTCGAAGCCGTGTCACGCGAACAACCTGACTTTGTACTCATAAGTGGTGGCGGAAATGATATCCTTGGTGCTGAGATCAAAGATATTTTGCTAACAAATGTGATCGATGGTAAAAATGCTACTGACTTTATTGATACCAATAGATTTAAAGAGAAAATGGAATTTTTGCGTGACGGGTATACCACGTTCTTTGAAGAAATTAATACTAGGAAATCCGGAGCTACAATTTTCATTCATGGTTACGATTATGTAAGAAGTAATCCTGACCGGAAAACTATCAAAAATGGTTGGGCTAATAAATACATGATAGAGGCCGGTATTGAAAATCCTGAAGATCGTAAAATGATTATTGCACATCTGGTGGATACTTTTAATAAAATGTTGGAAGATTTTACCCTTGAGTATCCACAAGTAAAATATATAAACAATCGGGGTACGGTCGGAAGTGACGAGTGGATGGACGAGATACACCCTAACAATGTTGGCTATCAAAAAGTCGCCAATAACTTTTTGAGCCAGATGAAAAGTTGACTAGCTAATTACTTATTTTATCATTAATTTATACACACAAAGCTATGGGAAGAATATGCAAAAACAGCATTACGGATCTCATTAGAGATCAGTTTGGTGCCAATCCACTAAGAGTTCCTGAAGCACGTATCCAACCAATGTGCATGCTGGAAATACATAAAAACCAGCAACAGTATTTAGGGGAATTCAAATATTTGGTTAAGGGTGGATTCAATCACGACATTGCACCAAAGGAAGCTCCAGTGTCTGAAGTATCAAATAAGCGCTCCAAAGCTGTGGACTTTAAGACCGGCTTTGGGATATTATCGGGTTTTCTTAAAGCTCTAAAAATCGATCCGGCCTCGGTGACCGCTTCTCTGACCAAGTCAAAGAAGATGGCATTCTCTTTTAGTAATGTTAAGCGAAAATATATAGATCCACTTATGCTGGGGAGCTTACTTTCCGGTGACGGCCTCTTTGGTGATGTTGATAATTTTGTCTTACAGCCAGCTATACAAGATAAGAAGATAAAATTAGGGCTGATCACAGATGTTATTGTATCTAACAATTTCTCTTTGAGCGCTCTGAGCGAATCTGATACAGCTGTAAATATCGACGTCCCAATGTTGGCCGATGCCATCAGCAAGTTAAATCTTGGGGTAAAAGTGAACAAACAAACTGATAACGAAGTGCAGTTTGAAGGTTCCGAAAATCTCACTTTTGCTTTCTCGTGTCTCGAACTCACTATTGATCCTGCCACTGGAAAATTTGGCAGAGGGAAATGGTTGGAAGATATCAAGGATGCCAGTGGAAAGCCTCGCTCCGTGGAAAGCTTACAGCCTGGGGAGGAACATTTACTGGAGAAAATAATGATGGATGAGAATGAAGAGTATCCGTTGTTAATAGAGTTGTAACTATACAACTAATACTAAGGAATAATGCTTTTTCTTTTTTATTCGGAAAGAGTATCATTGTTCCGACAGTAAGGATTAAGCAAGTTACTTTACATTTTAAGCTCAATTAAATGTCAAACCGACCAGTTTTTATCACAGCTTATGCCAATGCTAAAGAAGCCGATAGTTTACAAAACCTTCAGGGCGAAGCTGATGCTATTCAGAGCGCTATGAATTCTGACAATTTTGATCGATGGTGCAAGCGACATCACCTTGGCCGAATAAATGCAACAGGCATAATCGAAGCGATCAATGACTACAGAGAGAGAATTATTGGACTCCATTTTGCCGGGCATGCAGGGGGAATCAAACTGGTAGTTCATGGAAATGATGGTGAAGAAACGACCCTAGATGTTTCGGTAATGGCCGAACTATTAAAAGCCAAAGGAACCCCAATATTTGTTTTCTTGAATGGCTGCGCCACCAAGCCGTCGGTGAAATACCTTTTGAATGAGGGTATTCTTTGTGTCTTGGCCACAAGTTCCAAAGTTCCTGATAAGAAAGCTTCAGAGTTTGCTAAATACTTTTATATGGAACTTGCTAAGGACTGTTCCCTTGAAAAAGCTTTTCACAATGCGAAGCAGAGCGTGAATTTAGAAGGGGACAAGCTAGATATAGATTTGAGGTCAGAATTCTCGCTTGATTCAACCGATGAAGAGCAAGAGATTCCTTTTCAATGGGGACTTTATACTCGAGTTAGTTCATACTTAAAATGGAAGATCAGCGATGGTTATAATTTACCAAAAGTTGATGCTATTGATTTGGAAAGGGCCAGGGAAGTATATATCAATATCCATGGGCGGATCAGCGATTCATCCGAAGCTGCGCGTACTAAAGTTATGCAGGTTTCTTCAGTGAATGAAATACTGCAGATGTTAGAAGATATGGACGTAGACCGCTTCATCAAGACGCTGAAAGAAATGAAGAAGTCGATGAAGTCGGGAGAGTCTAAAGATCTGGATGGGTTATCTGAAAAACTTGAGAATATTAAAAATTGCATCAACAAAATGCCGCAGGGAGTGATTATAGATTCTAGCAATAACTTAAAGTTAATAGCCGATTTGAGGACCGAGATAATCCTGAAAAACCGGACAAAAATAAGTGGTGGTAATGAGGAAGAGGACAATATTAAGTGGGATGCTTGTAAGCTGATCGGGGACTACATCGGCGACTTCTTAAAAGAGCAGGAAATTGAAGTGGCCGACTTGCTTGAAGACGAATCAACTAATAAGATTCATGTTCGATTGAGTTTTGATAAGGACAAACACGATATTGAAAATGAAAAACCGCTCATATTTTTCCCATGGGAATTTGTTCGCGCTGGAGAGGAACGAGACAAACCATATTGGCCTGCCGGTCACAAAAAGATCGTTTTTTCAAGATCCTTTGGGGAAAAGCTCGAACGAGCAACCACAGAAAAAGTAAAGCTTCGAGACCCTCTTCAGGTTTGGATTTTAGACTCAACCCAAAGAGGTATTTTTGCCAGTTATTTTAAAAGTGTCGCAGATCCTCCGGATAAAATTGACGAAAATAGCGGCCATCAAGGCGGTGAAAACGGAGCCGCGAAAAATGCGACAATAAAGTTCAAATGCATTAAGCCTAATCTATATCGTTTGAATGATGAATTGCAGAAAGCTAGTGATAATGGATCTCCTAAGCCGGACATCATACACTTCATTGGAGATTCCTCGAGCATCAAAAGAGAAGCGCCTTCAGGAGGCCATATAAGGGAAGATAGTTTAGGGATTTACTTTAGAAGCGAAAAAAAGACCAGATGGTTTACCGAAAAGGAAATTGAACAAAACCAACACGCGTTTTTAGGGAAGATTATTAAAATGACGAAGTTGTTTATTTTCCAGGAATGGGACTGTAGAGCAGGGGAGGAATACAAAAGTTTTGAGTTAATGACTTTTCTACTGGCCAAATACGGATTAAGATCTACCTGTTTTCTTCCTTATCATAGGATTCAGGATGATTCTGAATCCGAGGAGGAGTTTGACATAGAAGAAGAAATTGATTCCTTGACTGCCCCAAGAAAATTGCACAACCTTTACAAGCAACTGGGCAAGCATGAAACCATAGGAAGGTCCATTCAAAAGTTACG
>JBPCUG010000179.1:0-2541 GCA_051011275.1 Cyclobacteriaceae bacterium
GACGACAGCTATTTCAATGCCAGAAGCATGGATGTTTATATTGCCAAACTAAGGAAACATCTTAAACCCGACCCCGATATCCAGATCCTAACCATCCATGGAGAAGGGTTTAAACTTGTATCTTTAAAATAGATTCCGTAGTTTTATTATTACCTCAAAATGCCAGGTCACGCTGGATAGTACGGGTTACTTTTTCAGTAAATTTTCAAAAGCAAACCACTAGGATGATTCAAATTATACCTTCTATTTGGGTGATGAACGGACGTACCACACGATTGACACAAGGTGATTTTGCCAATGAAAAAGTTTATGATGTCAGCCCTGTGGATGTAGCGAAAAATTTCGAGGATGCCGGGATCTCAAAGATCCATTTGGTTGACTTAGACGGCGCCAAACGTGGATCGCCAGTAAACTATGAAGTGCTGGAAGCAATTGCCGGATACACCAATCTGGAAATAAACTTTGCTGGTGGGATCACTACTGACGGTGACATTAGCAAAGCTTATGAGTATGGTGCAAATATCATCACTGCCGCGACCATCGCTGCCTATAGAAGAGACCATTTTGCTTCCTGGATTATTTCTTTTGGCCGCGAACGAATTACCCTAGGAGCAGATGCGATAAATGGTAAAATCGCCATAAAGGGCTGGCAAAAAGATACCTCAATAGACCTGTTTGAGCATATTGATCATTTCTTCAGTCGTGGATTGAAATATGTTAAGACCACAGATATCCCGAAAGCTGGAAAAATGGAAGGCCCTTCATTTAAACTTTACCAAGAGATACTTGATAGGTTTCCTGGTATATGTTTACTTGCCGCCGGTGGGATTAGGTCTATAGACGACATCGAGAAGCTACAAGAAATGGGCGTATGGGGAGTGGTATTTGGAAAGGCCCTCTATGAGGAAAAGATTCCCCTCAAAGATCTTGAGAGATTCCTGGTAAGCGCTTAGCGCAACAGCTTCACCGTCTGATACAACCTGTTAACCGAATCAAATAAGCTCAACTGATTGTTGGCATCATGCCTCTTCTTAAAATTAAAAATGTCAGCATATTTGATTTTATATATTACGTAGAAAATAAAGTTGTAGGACAGGCTATAAATGCTTGATTTCTCTTCTTCGGGTTTCACCTCCAAACTCTTGCTAACTTTTTCCTTTGGTTCAACCGTTTGTGGTTGAACTTCAGTGTGTTTGGAGGATGTTTTTTTCTTATCTTGATCCGTTTCCGGATCTGTAGTCTCAGTTGTCGATTTAACCGGATCAGTTGGCAGGGTATATCCAGGATTAAGCGTAGCAACAAGGAGGATGAAGGACAAAAAGCAACTAAGTAGTTTTGGTTTCATAGCCGTCTTATAGTAAGTGTTTCGGGTCGATTTAGTTGTTCGGTTGTGTGTTAAAAATAACGTTTCAATCAAACAAAGGTTGCAATCTAAACATTTAGGAGCAAAATAAACACCGTCATGCAGTTCAGAATATTGTCCATCAAGGATCTAAATCAAATGCACGAGGCTTTTAATCGGGCCTTTGCGGGCTATTTCGTGGATATAAGCCTCCCATTTGATGCTTTCTGTAAAAGGATCTCTGAAGAGCAGAATACCTGCTTAAAGCTGTCGATTGGAGCATCCATACCGGGGAAAATGGTGGGTTTCATTTTTACATCAATTGGGGAGTATGACCATGAAAAAACGGCCTATAATGGAGGAACAGGTGTAATTCCAGCCTATCGGGGGCAGGGAATTAGTAAACAGCTTTACAAAAACTTAATCCCGCTGTTGCGCCAAGAATCAGTATCACAATGTGTACTTGAAGTGATCACACAAAATAAACCAGCTATCAGGGTATACAATCAATTAGGCTTTAAGGAAAATCGCTACCTAAAATGCTTCCGCTCGACTAAGAATACAATGGACCTAACAACCAATCATTTGGAGCATGTAGAAATCAGGACTAATACGAAGCCCAATTTGTTACGATACAAAAGCTTTGGGGACCATAGGGCCAGTTTTCAAGATAGCTACTCACATATTGAAGTAAAGTCAGTATTGGAAACTGCAGTGGAAGCCTCGATCGATGGTCAATTGGTTGGATACGTAATCTATCAAAAACCAAGAGGTAGAATATCGCAAATTGCAGTAGCACATAATTACCGACGCCGGGGAATTGGTCAAGCCCTGATCCGGCATATTGGAAACGAAACTGAAGCTAAGGGATTAAATATAATCAACGTGGATATCGATGCTTCTGGAGTAATTAAGTTTCTAGAGAACTGTGGTTTTGAAAATTATTTGGATCAATACGAAATGGTAAAAAAAATATAGCTTTGCCTACTATGCAGTTTTCTGACTTACCTGGTATTGTCAATGGCGATCTGATTCAGCTGAATGAGAGCCATGATATTACGCATCTACTGATAGATAGCAGAAAGCCAATCTTTCATAAAGGAACACTTTTCTTTGCTATCAAAGGACCAAGGCACGACGGTCATTCATACTTACCAGATCTTTATCAACAAAGGATTCGTAATTTTATCGTGCAAGAC